>WFYH01000126.1 GCA_015490215.1 Aquificaceae bacterium | reverse complement strand
TTCTGTTTCAGATACTCGTAGACCTCATCAAGAACCGTTTTTACGGTCTCACCTTCTACCTCTACTTCCAAGGACTTAAAGAGACCTTCCCTATCTTGAGTTGTAACCTTCATTAGCCTATCCTCCTCAGCAGTAATTCGAACTTTTTAAGTATACTCGTTAAGATCCCAATCCGTCCAAGTAGCGACTTGCCCAAAAGCCTTTCTCCTTGAAGGGCTTCGCCGATAGGTATAAATTAGAAAGTAATTTTTCCGGAGGCTTTTCAAGGATGCCGAGAAAAGGAGCAGACATAGTCATAGAGGCTTTAAAGGAAGAAAAAGTTGAGGTCATCTTCGGTCTTCCCGGCGGCGCCATAATGGAGGTTTACGACGCCCTCTACAGGGACGGGAGCATAAAACACATCCTTGCCCGCCACGAGCAGGGTGCGGGGCACATGGCGGAAGGATATGCAAAAGCGACCGGGAAAGTCGGCGTCGCCATGACGACGTCAGGTCCGGGAGCGACCAACATAGTCACCCCCATAGCGGATGCCTACATGGACTCGGTTCCCATAGTGGTGATCACCGGTCAGGTTCCCACCCACATGATCGGAAACGACGCCTTCCAAGAGGTGGACATAGTAGGTATCACCCGTCCCATCACAAAGCACAATTTCCTCGTAAGGGACATAAACGAGCTTCCCCTCATAATCAGGGAAGCCTTTTATATAGCAAGAACGGGAAGACCGGGACCGGTTCTCATAGATATTCCCAAAGACATAACCCAGCAACTCTCCGACGTTCCCATACCTTCCCTTGAAGAAGTTAAAAAATCCCTTCCCGGATACAAACCCCACGTGGAAGGTAACATCCAGCAGATAAAGAAGGCGGCACAGCTGATAATGGAGGCAAAAAGACCCGTCCTCTATGTGGGGGGCGGTGCGGTAAATGCGGAAGCCCAAGAGGAGCTTGTAGAACTTGCGGAGCTTATGAAGATACCCGTGACCACCACCACCCAAGGCAAGGGCGCTTTCCCGGAAACGCACCCTCTGTCTCTTAGGATGCTCGGAATGCACGGAACCTACTACGCCAACATGGCGGTCTACAACTCCGATCTCTTGATAGCGGTAGGTGCCCGCTTTGACGACAGGGTCACAGGCAAAATTGACGAGTTTGCACCCGATGCCAAGATCATCCACATAGACATAGATCCCGCTTCTATCTCAAAGAACATCGTTGTGGACGTTCCCATAGTGGGGGACGTGAAGATAGTTCTCAGAAAGCTTATAAACGAGATCAAAAGGAAGGGCGCAAAGATTCTGTATCCGGAAGAGAGGGAGAAGTGGCTTGAGCAGATAGAAAAGTGGAAGAAGCTCCACCCTCTAACTTACCGAAACTCAAAGAAGGTGATAAAACCCCAATACGTAATAGAGCAGATATACGAGGCAACCAGGGGAGACGCCATAATCGTTCCCGGAGTGGGACAGCACCAGATGTGGGCAGCGATGTTCTTTAAGTTCTCCTATCCGAGGCAGTTCCTGAACTCGGGCGGACTCGGAACGATGGGCTTTGGTCTTCCTGCAGGAATAGGTGCAAAGATCGGAAGACCCGAAAAGGAGGTTTTCGTAGTTGACGGGGACGGGTCCTTTGTAATGACCATGCAGGAGATAATCACAGCGGTTCAATACAAAGTTCCCGTAAGGGTGGCAATTATTAACAACGCCTACTTAGGTATGGTCCGCCAGTGGCAGGAGCTCTTTTACGACAAGAGGTATTCGGAGGTGGATTTAGCGGTCCAGCCAGACTTTGTAAAGCTTGCGGAAGCTATGGGAGCGGTGGGCTTCAGAGCGGAAAAGCCCAAAGAGGTGAGGGAGATAATTGAGGAAGCCCTCAAGATAGAGGACAAGCCTGTGATAATGGACTTCGTGGTGGACAGGGAAGAGAACGTCCTTCCCATGGTCCCGCCGGGCAAATCCTATAAAGACATGATCCTTGAGGACGGTAAAGGTACCGAGGCGGAGACCATGTATCTGGTAGGCTGATGGGACTCAAGGAGACCGTCAAAGCCTTGGAAAAAATCGGATTTTCGGAGATATATCTGACCCAAGGGGTTTCCGAAAAGAAGCAACCTAAAGGTAAAAGGGAGCTTTTGGAGGAGCTTTTTTCCTCCTACAGGAACTGCACCAAGTGTCCCCTTCACAAAAGCAGGACTCAGGTGGTCTTCGGCGACGGAAACCCCGACTCTCCTGTTGTGTTCGTAGGAGAAGCCCCCGGAGAAGACGAGGACAGACAGGGCAGACCCTTTGTCGGCAGAGCGGGTAAATACCTAAACCAAAAGATAGAACAGGTTCTTTCCTTAAAGAGAGAAGACGTATACATAACCAACGTTTGCAAGTGCAGACCCCCCGAAAACAGAAAGCCCACTCCCGCCGAGATAAACGCCTGCTTTCCCTACTTGCGCAAGGAACTCAGCATAATAAAGCCCAAAGTTATATGCTGTCTCGGGGCAACCGCTGCGGAAGGGATACTGGGAAAGAAGCTCTCAATTACCAAGGTTAGGGGTCAGGTCAGACCTTACCCTTATGACCCCTCCGTAAAGGTGTTCCTCACCTACCACCCCGCCTTTATCTTGAGGAACCCTAAATCCGACGGGGAGTTCGTTGAGGATATGAAAAAACTTAAGGAGCTTGCGGGTCTATGAGGTGCAGGATCTGCGGAGGCAAACCCATAATTTACATGCCCCATCACAGGTTGGCTCTGTGTAAGGAGGACTTCATCCGTTGGTTTGAAAACTACACCCAAAAGACCATAAAAGAGTTCCGTATGTTTTCCAAGGAGGACCGCATCCTCGTTGCAGTTTCGGGAGGGAAAGACAGCCTCGCCTTGTGGCTGGTTCTGCGCAAACTCGGCTATGAGGCGGACGGCTTCTACCTTCACTTGGGTATAGGTGAGTATTCGGAAAGGTCCAAGGAAAAGGTTTTAAACTTCGCCCACAGGGTGGGGGCGCAGGTTCACATAGTAGACCTGAAGGAGGAAGCGGCGGGCATTCCCGAGCTAAAGGAAGTGTCCTCTAGAGAAACCTGCTCCCTGTGCGGTTTGGTAAAGAGATACTACTTTAACAAGGTAGCCAAAGATAAAGGCTACAACGTGGTAGCCACCGGTCACAACCTTGACGACGAGGCAAGCTCCCTCCTTGCGAACGTAATAAACTGGAACATGAAATACCTCGGAAGGAAGTATCCCGTCCTTAAAGAGGAAGAGGGGTTTGTCAGGAAGGTAAAGCCCTTCTGCAGGTTTACTGAAAAGGAAACTGCCCTTTACTCCCTTTTGATGGGAATAGACTTCATAGAGGAGGAATGTCCTTTTTCGGAGGACGCAAGCTCTATCTTTTTCAAAGAGATCCTCAACTCCATTGAAGAGAGGTCCCCGGGGACCAAGATGCGCTTTTACCTTGACTACCTGAGGAAGGTATACCCCATCTTTAAAAAGGAGGAGAAAAGGGATCTGAAAAGGTGTAAGATTTGCGGTGAGCCGAGTCCTTCGGAGATTTGCCCCGTTTGCAGGTTAAAAGAGAGATCACTCTCCCTTAAGGGGTCTTAGGTATTTGCCGTTTACCCAACCCTCCACGGGTTGATCCAACCCCTCATAAAGCACTTTTACCCAAGTTTCGGGTCCCTTTTCCAATATCTTTACCCTGTCACCTTCCCTGAGCAGGTAGATGACCTCGGAAGAGGTGTCCGGTCCCTCCCTCATGTTGAGCATAGGGACGGCAACGAAGGCTTCATCGGGAACCTCTTTAACCTCCTTCTTTTTCTCAACCTTGGACACCTCGGTTTTTACCACCTCCTTAGTCTTAACTTCTAAAGGCGGCGGAAAGTTATTCAAAAGGAGATAGCCTCCCGAAAGAAGGAGAACCGCCAAAAGTATCCCGACGGCTGATATCAGAGCTACCCTCTTTGAGAAGGGTTCCTCGGAAAGCCTCATACCTACACTTTCAACCGCTCTGCTTACATGGTGGGGTTTTATCTCGTGAGAGCTTTCAACGAAAGCCGCCATCATAGCCCTTTCCATGATTATGTTTATCAGGCGGGGTATACCCATGGAGTAGCGGTAGACGAGATCATAGGCTTTTGAAGAGACAACTATGTTTCCCTTGCCGGCTTTTGAAAGCCTATAGTCTATGTAGGCTTTGGTCTCTTCCTTCGTAAGGTTTCTGAGCTTTACGAACACGGTTATACGCTGTCTGAGCTGTCTGAACTTCTCCGAGCTCAGCTTTTCCTCAAGCTCGGGCTGACCCGCCAGTATGATCTGCAGGAGCTTGGTATCCTCCGTTTCAAGGTTTGAGAGGATCCTAAGCTCTTCAAGGGTCTCATCGGGGAGGTTTTGGGCCTCGTCCACTATAACGAGCACCTTTCTGCCCTTAGTTCTCTCCTCTACGAGGAAGTCCCTGAGCTTGGCAAAGAGCCTGTTTTTTGTCTCCCCTTCGCTCTTTATACCCAAATCTTCAAGGATAGCTTCAAAGAGTTCTTCGGGAGAGAGGTTGGGAAAGAGGATGTAGGCAAACCTTACCTCCTCTTGAGGCAGGCTGTCTATGAATTTGCGAAGGGTCAGGGTTTTCCCCGTTCCCGGTTCTCCCACCACCACCGCAAAGCCCTCCCCGGACTCGTAAACGTATCTCAGGGAAGATAAAGCTTCTTGGTGGGACTCGGAGAGAAAAAAGTAGTTGGCGTCGGGCGTTATCTTGAAGGGGTCATCCTTAAGCCCGAAGAACTCAAGGTAATCCGCCATAGGGTTTTATCTTAGCTTAACTATAATTATTGACATGCGTATAGTCAGCGGTATGCGCCCCACGGGCAAACTTCACTTGGGTCACTACTTCGGGGTCATAAAAAACTGGGTTCAGCTTCAAAAGGAACACGAGACCTACTTCTTTATAGCGGACTGGCACGCTCTTACCACGGGCTACAAGGACGTCAGGGCGCTTCAAAGCAACGTAAAGGAGCTTATGGTTGACTGGATAGCCCTCGGTCTCGATCCCTCAAAGGGGGTTCTCTTCATCCAATCACGGGTAAAGGAACATGCGGAGCTACACCTTCTCTTTTCCATGATAACCCCCAAAAGTTGGCTTGAGTGGAATCCCACCTACAAGGATCTTAAATACAACCTCCTGAGGCTTCAGGACCTTTCCCTTCAGATAAAGGGTGCCCTCAGGGATCTGGTAAAGGAGTTTTTGGGAATGCTTCCCTACAAGATAACCGACTTTGAACGCCTTGAAGAGAGGCTGTTGGACGACCTTTCCGAAAGCCTCATAGCCGGTATATTTGAAGGTGAGCTTGAACCTGATATCCTGCGCAGTCTAAACGTCTCCAAGAGGGACTTTTACGAGACGGATACCTACGGCTTTTTAGGTTATCCGGTCCTTCAGGCTGCGGATATCCTCGCCTACAAGGGGGAAGGTGTTCCGGTGGGAGAGGATCAGCTTCCCCACATAGAGCTGACGAGGGAGATAGCAAGGAGGTTTAACCACCTCTACGGGGAGGTCTTTCCCGAACCCAAGGCTCTTTTAACTGAAACCCCAAAGGTGCCCGGAACCGACGGACGCAAGATGAGCAAATCCTACAACAACGCCATATACTTCGCCGACTCCAAAGAAGAGGTGGAGCAAAAGATCATGAAGATGTTCACCGACCCCCAAAAGCTCCGTAAAAACGACCCCGGAAGACCCGACCTGTGTGCGGTCTTCACATACCACAAACTCTTTACCAAGGATAAGGAGAAAGTCGAAGAGATAAGAAAGGACTGCGAGGCGGGTAAGTTGGGCTGTGTTGAGTGCAAAAGGACCCTGCTTAAGGATCTTGAAGAGTTTCTATCACCCTTCAGGGAAAGGAGAAAAAAGGCTGAGAGCAAAGCGGATGAAATCATGGACATATTCATAGAAGGTTCAAGAAAAGCACAGGAGAAAGCCAAGGAAACCCTTAGTCAGGTAAGGGAAGCTATGAACCTCGGATGATAGAATTCCTGCTCTTTGTAGTGACCTTTTACGTCACCCTTACCCTATGGTTTTTCCTCTTCCCTATAAAGCTCGTCCCGGACGCCCAGATAAAGAATGAGATCGTTGAACCACCCGAGCTGTTTGTCTACTCCTACGCCCTGCATGTTCACAGTCAGTTCTCTTACGATTCCCTCGGAAAGCCCGAGGACATAACGAGGGCAAGGGACGAGAGCAAGCTTGACTTCGTGGTGGTAACCGACCACAACAACGACCTCATAAAACTCTTTGCCGACGAGCGCTTGATAGCGGGCAAAGAGGTAAAGGTAAAGGACGACAAGGGGAAGTTGGCGGGAGACCTCCTTGATTTAGGAGAAGTAAAGGTTATAGCCCACCACTTTAGGGAAAAATACCGCTGGAGGCTTGAGAGAAGAAAAGACTACCTTCTTGAACTCGTAGACCTGAGGGATGTTCTCCTTGAGAGAAAGCTAAAGCTTTCCTTCTTTCTGCTGGGTGCTCTTATGCTCTTTCCCCTTTCCTCCAAAAGGGTCGTTCGCAACTTCGTAAAGCTTGTAGACCCCCTCCCATATGTCCTCAGGTACTTTCGGGAAGGGTGGCAAAACAGGGTGGTGGGCGGGCACGACCATCACGTAAAGATCTACCTGAGGGAGGTTAAAAAGAAGTTCCTCTTTCCCGATTACCTGCACTCCTTTACCCTCATGAGAAACTTCCTTCTTTCCCGCAGGGAGATAAAAAGCAAAGAGGATTTTCTGGAAGCCCTCGGAAGGGAGCCGAGCGTCATATCCTTTTCGGAAAAGCTCTCCCTTGCATGGACCGACGGAAAAGATCTTATGGCTTACTCTCCCTTTTACAACACCTTTTTCCTTGTTGTGAGCGAAAAAGGGGAGAGCAAGAGATTTATAGGGTCAAACCTGCTTATCAGGGACGCTGAAAAAAACCGATACTTTATATTAGGATATACTTATAGCTTTAGGCTGTGGAAGCTTTTGTTTAACGTAAAACCTCTCTTTGTGAGCGGACCTTTGGAGGTTGGAGTTGAGGGAGATAGAAAAGCCCCTTCCCGACTGGATAAGGGAGAAGATCCTTCAAAAGGTTCAGAATAAAGAACTCGCTCAGGAGGCTTTCAAATATATAAAGCTCGTGGAGAGGGAAGATGGGACGCTGTGGGTTAAAGAGGACTTTAAAGATACCCACAAGCACGCCCTCTGGTTTATGGTCCTGAGCTGTGTAAATTACGCCCAGCGTCTCCTGAGGGGAGAGAGTATAGATGATCTATGATATCTCCCTCTACGAGCTTGTCCTTTACTCCTTTTTAATTTCCCTTCTGATCCTCGGGGTTCCCAGAAGCCACTGGTCAAGGGAATATATTCTCCTTTTGGGAGCGGTTTCCCTGCTCGGGGTTTCAAAACTTGCCCTTTTGCTTGAAGGATACGCTATCTTTTACTTTCTTTCGGGAACGGGTTTCCTCCTCCTTTCGGGAACTTTTTTGCTGATAGCGGGTAAGCTCGGAAAGCTCAAAGAGGTGCAGAACGTAAGCTTTAAAGACCCCCTCACGGGTGCATACAATAGGATGTTCGTTGAGGAGGTTGTAAGGGGTGAGATCCTCAAGTCAAAGAGGTTGGAGAAGGGCTTTTGCATCCTGCTGATAGACCTTAACGACTTTAAGCAGGTCAACGACCGCTACGGTCACAAGGCGGGTGATGAAGTTCTCAAGATCGTTGTTCAGAGGTTGAAGAGGAAGTTCCGTGACTACGATATGATCGCAAGGTGGGGCGGTGACGAATTTCTCATCTTTCTACCCTGTGAGGAGCACCACTACATACTTGAGGTGGTGGACAGGGTAATAAATACCGTTCGGATTCCCTACAGGGATGTAGTTGTAACCGCAAGCGTGGGATACGCCTGCTATCCTCAGGACGGGGAGACCCTCTCGGAGCTTATTGAGGTTGCCGACGAACGCATGTATAAGTCAAAGAGGATCTTAAAAGAGGTGAAGAAGTATGCCTTGGACAATAAGGGTGAGAAGGAAGTTTAATGCCGCCCACTTCCTTACAGACTACCACGGAAAGCCTGAACCCCTTCACGGTCACACTTGGCAGGTGGAGGTATTCATAGAGGCGGATACCCTTGACAAAGGCGGTATGGGTGTAGACTTTGTAGAGGTTGACAACTTCCTTAAAGAAATTCTACCCGACTACAAGCTGCTGAACGATGTTTACGACTTCTCACCTAGTGCGGAGAACGTAGCCCGATGGGTTTACCGAAAGGTCAAAGAGAAATTCCCCACCTTAAAAAAGGTCATCGTCTGGGAGACCGAAAACTGCGCTGCGGAATACTATGAATAGGATAGCCATTACCATAGGCGACCCGGCGGGTGTGGGTCCCGAGCTTATAGCCCGCCTTGCCCCTTATATGGATGACGAAAACGCTTACATAATCTACGGGGAGGAAAAGATCATATCCGAAGCCTTCAGGCTATTCAATCCGAGCTTTAATCCTAACCCCGTTGAAGATCCCGACCGTGTAGAAAGTCCGGGCATTTACGTGGCGGACCTGAACATATGCCCCATATCGAGACCCGAGCCATCGCTGACCTCCGGTAAGGTTGCTGTGGCTTATCTTGCCCGGGCAACTGCGGATGCGGTTCGGGGGAAAGTGAAGGGTATTCTCACCATGCCCATAAACAAGTTCTGGGCAAAGAGGGCTGGTTTTGCTTTCAGCGGGCAGACGGAGTTTTTAGCTCAGGCAAGCTCCGCAAAGGAGTTTGCCATGATGATGTATTCGGAAGAGATAAAGGTAGTTCTCCTGACCACCCACCTTCCCCTGTCGGAAGTGCCGAAGGAGGTAAAAAAAGACAAGATCCTCTCAAAGATATGCCTCATAGACAGGGAGGTAAAGAGACTTTTCGGAATTAAACCGAGGATAGGGGTTCTCGGTCTTAACCCCCATGCGGGTGAGGGTGGGGAGCTGGGGGATGAGGAGGTAAGGGAGATAAAGCCTGCTATAGAGGAGGCAAAAAGAGAAGGGATCGCAGTGGAGGGTCCGCTCGTGCCGGATACGGCTTTCCTCAGGGAGGATGTTGACGTTTTCCTCTGTATGTATCACGATCAGGGACTTATACCCTTCAAACTTAGGGCGTTCAACGAAGGGGTGAACCTGACACTCGGACTCCCCTTTCCAAGAACCTCTCCAGATCACGGGACCGCTTACGATATCGCTTGGACGGGAAAGGCGGATCTCACACCCAGCTTAAAAGCCCTTGATCTTTTGCGTAAATTGTTAAATAGAAGCAAGGGGGTAGAGGATCATGATGAGGGAGAGGGTAATAAAAAGCATCCTTGACGGGGTAAACAGCTGCAGTGAGGAAAGCATAGGCGTTGAATTGCCCGACGGCAGACGCATCCCAGAAGGTAGAACCGACCACACCGTTGTCTTCAGAACCAAGAAAGCTCTCCTTTACCTGCTTAAGGACATAGAAATGGGCTTCGGCGAAGGATACATGAAGGGAGAGATAGAGGTAGAGGGAGACCTTGAAAGGGTTCTCATAGCGGGGGCTAAATACCTGATGGCTACCGAAAACCAAAGACCTATGCAGAGCCTTCTTCTTAAAACTATCAGCAAAATAGGTGCGGTGAGGAAGGTCCTTGACAGGAAAAACGTCCAGCACCACTACGATTTGGGAAACGATTTTTACAGCCTGTGGCTTGACAGTTCCATGACCTACTCCTGTGCTTTCTTTCCCCACCCGGATGCGGATCTTGAAACTGCCCAGCGGGAAAAGAGAAAGATAATTTACGAAAAGCTCCTCCTCCGAGACGGAGACAGACTCCTTGACATAGGCTGTGGCTGGGGATCCGTAATCTTGGAAAGCGCCCAGCTCTTTGACATAAAGGCTGTCGGGATAACCCTATCGGAAAATCAGTATTCCTTTGTTAAAAGAAAGATAAAGGACCTTGGGCTTGAAGGCAGGGTTGAAGTTCACCTCATGCACTATGCGGATCTCAAGAGCTTAGGTATGAAGTTCAACAAAATCGTCTCGGTAGGCATGTTTGAGCACGTGGGCAGGGAAAACTACAGGCTCTTTTTCTCAACCGTGAAGGAGGTCCTAGAAGAGGGCGGGTTGTTTTTGCTCCACACCATAGGCAAGGTAAACCCCGGTTCTCAGAGCAGGTGGATAAGGAAGTATATATTCCCGGGGGGCTATCTGCCGGCAATATCGGAGGTCCTTGAGGCTTCAAAGGGACTCGGTTTTTGCCTGATAGATATAGACAACTGGAGACCTCACTACTACAGAACCCTCAAGGAGTGGAGAAAGAGGTTCTGGCAAAATAGGGAAAAGGTGATCGCCAGATACGGGGAGACCTTCTTCAGGATGTGGGATCTTTACCTCACCTCTTCTGCGGTCTCCTTTTACATAGGGAGCAACCATTTATTCCAGTTTCTCTTCTCAAAGGGGGTAAAGAACGACTATCCCATAATGAGAAGGTCCTTTTCAGAGGTTCCTCTGCTCTGCCAGTAGGTAGTCCTTCATGTTCCCTACAAACTCCTTTACGAATGGATCTTCGGAATCCAACACCTCCTGAGGTGTGCCCAACACCACCGTTTCGCCTTTTTTCAAAACCAGAAGGCGGTCGGAGATGGTAAAGGCGGATATCATGTCGTGGGTAACCACTATGGCGGTGCTTCCGGTTTTTTCCCTGAGCTGGAGGATGAGCTGGTCTATCACCCTGCTGGTTATTGGGTCAAGCCCCGATGTAGGTTCGTCGTAGATTATGAGCTTAGGATTTGTAGCTATGGCTCTGGCTATTGCAACCCTTTTCCTCATTCCTCCCGAAAGTTCCGAGGGCATGAGGTCAAGGACATCCTCTTCAAGGTTTACCAGCTTCAGCTTTTCAAGGGCTATTTTTCTTATCTCTTCCTTTGACATGTTCGTATGCTCTAAAAAGTAAAACCCTACGTTCTCCCACACCCTCAGGCTGTCAAAGAGGGCGCCCTCTTGGAACACGTAACCTATATCCTTTCTCAGGAGGTCAAGTTCTTGTTGGGACAGCTCCGCCACGTTCTTTCCGAAAACCTCAACCCTACCCGAGGTGGGTTTCCACAAACCCACTATGTGTTTGGTTATGGAGGTTTTACCGCTTCCGCTCCCCCCTATTATGGTGAATATCTCCCCCGCCCTCACATCAAAGGAGACACCCTTGAGTATCTGCCTTCCCTCTATCTCCTTAAAGAGGTTTTCCACCTTTACAACGATGTCCATCACCAGAGGCGCCCCACGTTTATCCTGAGTGTGCAGTCTTTAATTTTAAGCTCAAGCACACCCTCGTCCGAGTCAAAGAACTTTTTGTATTTGCTCCTTGCAAGTTTGAAAGCTCTCACCTTTTTTATATCTGGATAAACGAGGACGTAGGTTTTAACTCCTTCCCTTTCGTAAAGCTCAAACTTGAGCTTCTCGTCCTTTTGGACAGTACTCGGAGAAACCACCTCCACCACAATCTCAGGTGGCTCCCTCAGATACTCCTCCACCTCTCTGCAAACCACCATTATGTCAGGTCTGACCACCGTCTCCTCGTCTACGATCCAATCCAGTTCGGGATAGATATAGCACCTCTGGGGACACTTATCAAGCTGATCACCCAGCTGGCGTGCAAACTCAAAGGCTATCCTTTGATGTTTCCCAAAAGGCGAGGGAGCCATAGCGTAAGGGACGCCTTCTATCAGCTCCCAGTCCCCTTCCCAGAGTTTGTAGTCTTCATAGGTGTAGCGGGGAAGGTATTTTTTGACTACGCTCATGGTTACTCCAAGAGGTTGAGTATGTCCCTTGCCTCCCTTTCTATCTTGTTCAGTATGTCGTTACCCATATTTCTGAAGATCCAGTAAGCGAACAGAGCGGGTATGGCAACTATGAGACCAGTTGCGGCAGCGGTGAGGGCTTCGCCTATGCCGGCTGCCAAAAGCCTGAGAGCCTCTTCCGTCTGAACGGAAGCGTAGGCGGAAAAGACCTTTATAAGCCCCGTGATGGTCCCGAAAAGTCCCAAAAGAGGCGCAAGGGAGGCTATGGCGGACAGGAGCATCAAGTTCTTTTCAACAGCGGGAACCACCCCAGAAAGCTCTCCCTCCATCAGCGCCATCAGGTCCGCCTTCCTGCGGTTCCCCTTTATGTATTCATCAAGAACCAGAGAAAGGGCACTTGAAAAGGCATCATCGTTTATGGAGAGAACCTTTTGGGCACCTTCAACGTCCCCCTTTTGGAGCAGAACCTTTATTTCGTTAAGGTTCTTGGGGAGGAAGGCGGAAAGGCGCAGGTTCAGGAGCCTTTCAAGGATAAACACCCAAGATATAACCGAAAGCAAGAGTAAGGGATACATAACAATTCCGCCCTTTTCTATAAGCTCAAGAATCCTTGAAAGGCTAAAGAGGTTCTCCATCACCCTTTCACCTCACATTTGGGAAGCTTCTTCTTCAAGATTTTAACCCTTTTTCTTTCCTTCGCAGTCAAGTGTCTCGGGTTTATCTTCTCAAGGAGACAGGAGGCGTCCTTCCTCGCCTTCATGGATACAAGTATCTCCGCCGCCTGAAGGATGCTCTTGCTGTAGTAGGGTTCCACCCCCTCGGCGGAGAGCACTACCTCTACGAAGTGCTCCAAGGCTTTTCTCTTATCCCTTTTCTTTTCCAAAAGTCCGAGCCTGTAAAGGGCTTTGGCTCTTACCTTGGGATCGTAACTTTGGGAGGCTATTTGGAGATACTTTTTCCCCTTCGTCTTTTCGTAGAGCTTGAGGGCGAGTTTCTTCAGCTCCTCGTCTTGGGGGTTTTGGGAGTAGAGCTGTTCAAAGAGGTTTATAGCCTTTTTGATATTCTCCGAGATGTATATCCTGAGGGCTTCAATTCTTTCCTGATAGCTACCTTTGCTCAGGAAGTCCGCCAACTTTTCAAACTCACCGCTTTTCAGGTAAAGCTCCTTCAGCAGTTTTGTTGCCAGCTTCTTCTCCTTGGGGGAGCCTTCCCTGATGACCTGCTTCAGAAGCTTTTCCTTCTCGGAGGGGATCTTTTCTATCTGAGCAAGCTTGAGGAGGGCTTTGGTTTTGAGGTTAGGGTTCTTAACAAGTTTTTTTAGTATACCTGTGGCTTTCTGAAGTTTTCCTTCCTTTATAAGGAGGTTAGCTAACTGAAACTCAAGGTCGGGGATAAGGGGGGATTTGGGAAAGAGCCTTTTGAATTCTGGAAGAAGGAGCTTTAGGTTCTGGGAGGGTTTTTGAAGCTCTATCTGAGCCAAAGCCAATGTAGCTTCGTAGGCGCCCCTCGTATCAGGGTAGAGGATCAAGATCTCTCTGTAAAGTTCCCGAGCCTTTTCGTAGTTTCCGAGGTTGTAGTAGGAGTCCGCTATCTTGAGTAGAGCCTTTATTCGGAAGTTTTCATCTTCCTTGAGCTTTTCAAAGTATTCCATGGCTTTTTTATATTTGCCCTCTATAAAGTAGCTCATGCCGAGCAAATACACCTCTTGGGGTGTTTCCCCTTTGAGGAATTTCCTTGCCAGCGGACCGTTGCCCATGGAGACAGCGGCTTTAGCCTTGAGAATTCTGCTCCGCAGGTCCTTTTTACCTTTAAGAATTTCTACAACCTTGCGGTAGCGCCCTGCGTTGAACATGGTCAGGGCTTTGTGGTAAGGATCTCTGAAGAACTTGTATGCCTCCTTCCAGCGTTCCCTTTTGAAGAGGAGCCACCCCATGTATTCCCGATACAATTTTGGGTATTGATCCTTTATCTCCTTTAAAACCTTTTCCATCTGTGTGTCTTCCCCGAGCCAGTAGAGGGTCTCAAGAAGCCACAGGTAGTGTTCCCTGCGGGAGGGCTTTAGCTTTGAAAGGGCGGAAAGAGCCTTTTTATAATCCCCCATCTTTATCGCAGACAGGGCGGCGAAGAAGTATTCCTTAGCCCTCATAAACTCCCTGTAAGCCTCTTCGTATCTCCCTTTGTTGTAGAGCATAACCCCGAGGTTGCGAAGGATAAAGTCCTTCGGGACGTGCTTGTAGGCTATCCTTGAAAAGAGAGGGTCCCGTGAAGCCATGCTCAGGAATATGTCCTCGGCGAGGTCCTTCCTTGTCAGCTCAAGGAGCAGGGCATACCTGTAGGCTTCCTCAAGATTTCCCTTCTTTACGTAGATAAGACCCATATAGTAGGAAAGGATCTCCTTGTATTCGGGGACTTTTGTTCTGAGATCTTTGAGGATCTTCAGCGCACCTTCGTAGTCGCCTTTGAAAAATAGGGCTATCGCCCTGCGGAGCCTCGTACTCTCTGGATAGTCGGCGTGCTCCTTTCCCCTGACGAAGTTAGAAACGTAGGAGCAGTAGTTTTTAAACACCGTATCCGAGCAGTCGGGTTCTTGAAGTTTCCCCTTTACCTTTATGAGGTAGACCTTCTTCCAAAGGTCGGGGCTTTTTGCCTCGGCGGGTGTGCCGTTGATTTTAAATTCAAGGGCGTAGCTCGCCTCGCAGGCGGGATCCTTGTAGGGATGTTGGGCAAAACAGGAGCTTTGGAAGAGATCAAGGGCTTCTCCCCTTTTGCCCATGCGAAAGTAAACTATCCCGAGCAGATATTCTGCCTGAGGTATGAAAGGTGAAGTCTGAAGGGATATCACATCAAGGAGCAGGCTTTCCGCCTTCTTTAGATCACCCCTTAGATAGCTGTAAACCGCCGTGCGGAAATACCTCCTGTCCTTGGGTTCACCGCAGGCTTTTCCCTCTTTGAGGGGCTTTATCTCGGGAGTCTCAATATCCTTGGGAGGTTCAAGGAGCTGGGGGGATAGGTCTCTGGCTACGAAGACCTCCTCAAGCTCAAGGGTGTCGGGAGGTAGCTTTTTGGGTTTTTCCTCAACGATCTTTCCTACCACCTTTACCCTCAGGCTTATGCTCTCCTGAAGGGGCTGACCGAAAACAAACCAGAAAAGAAGGCTAAAGAGCCCTATGAGCCTCCACATAGAGGTCCCCCAAATGGCAGGTTATATTGAGCTGTTGTATAACGTTCCTGTCCTCCTCCATGATCACCAAAGAGTAAGAGGCGTTGTCACATCCGAAACTCCAAAAGCGGGAAAGGTCTACCCCGAGCAGGAAACAATACATACACCTTATGGGAACCGTATGGGACACCAAGAGGACCGTCTTCCCCCCGTGGGTATCCCTGAGCCACGTGAGAAAGTCCGAAACCCTTTCGTAAACATCTTTTAGAGACTCTCCCCCCTCAAACTTAGCCCTGTGGGGCTCCCTTAGCCAAGTTTCAAACTCCTCGGGAAACCTTTCTTTTACCTCCTCCACGAGTAAACCCGACCAGCTACCGTGGTCTATCTCCCTTATTCTATCGTCGGCGATCACCTCAAGACCCAAATACTTAGCTACCTCTTCCGCCGTCTTCAGAGTTCTTTTAAGAGGTGAGGAGAATATCTTTTCTATACCCATACCCGAAAGAGCTTTGGCAAGGAGCTTTGCCTGCTCCTTTCCCCTTTCGGTCAGATCGGGATCCAGCAGACCTTGGTATCTGCCTATGGGGTTCCATTCGCTCTCGGCGTGGCGGGCAACGATCAGTTTAACCATAAGCTCTTTACCCTCCTAAGATCAGGTTGTAGAGGAATATGAGGGGCGGATAGATGATCTTTCCCAAGATACCCGTAAAGAGGAGGAGGGTTATGGCGAAGAAGCCTATCATCTCATAGCGGTAAAACATCTCCCAGTATTTGAAGGACAGAAAGCTCATAAGCGCCCTGCTCCCGTCAAGGGGAGGTATGGGGATCATGTTAAAGAGGGCAAGGATAAGGTTTATGAGAACGGACTTTGCACAGAAGATAAGCAAGGGGTAAAAGATGGTGCCAACTATAAAGGGGCTGAAAAGGTCCGCACTATTGTATAGGATCCTGTAGAGGATGCCAAACAGAACCGCAAGGGACAGGTTCATGGCAACGCCCGCTATGGAAACGAAAAAGGTTCCCCTTCTCAGATCCCTGAAGTTAGAGGGATTAATGGGCACGGGCTTTGCCCAGCCGAAGATTATGGGAGAGTTGAGAATTATGAACATGGCGGGCAAGATGAGGGTTCCCACGGGATCTATGTGAGGTATGGGGTTTAGGGTGAGCCTGCCCTCGTGCTTTGCGGTGGGGTCACCCATTCTGTAAGCTACCCATCCGTGGGCAACTTCGTGGAGTATAACCGCCATCATGAGGGCGGGGATGGATATAACCGCTTCGCTTAGGTTCATAGTTAGAAAATTTTACCCCTTCGGTGCTACTCCCTTCCCTTTTCCTTCCAAACCAACAGGATGGTAAGGGCAACCCTCAGGTTCGTAACCAAGGCAAGGACGACAAACAGAGCCTTTATCCATCCCAAGAGGCAGAAGATCATTATCAGGAATATCCTCTCATCCCTTTTGCCCAAGAGGTAGCGGAGGGGTTTGAGCACCTCATAGGCGTCTTCGCAGTAAGCCCCCCTGAACCTTTCCGTGGTGTAGCTGACCATAAGAGTCCCAAAGAGGGCAAAGAGCACCCAAGGGAGAAAGGAAACAGAGGGCTTTAGGTAAAGCGCCAAGGCGGACAGGAAGAAGAAGTCTACGTATCTGTCCAAGACAGAATCAAGCCACCCGCCGAACTTGGATGTTCTCAAGCTTGCCCGTGCTATCTCCCCGTCTATACCGTCAAGTATTGAACTGAGCTGATACAGCAGTCCCCCGAGAGCAGGATTAAAAGAAGCTATAAAGGCGGATAGTATACCCACCAGAAATACAAGAAAGGTCGCCTGATAGGGGGTTATCTTATCAACCAACTTTTCGGAGAGCCAAAGGGAGATCTTCCTGTTGAAGTGCCTTGACACAAAGCCGTCCCCCACACCCTTTACCGAAGCCCTTACCAAGCTTTTTCTTGCCCTTTCCAGATCCTCGGGTGTGTCCACGTCCGTCCAAAACTCCCCAGACACGAGGGTGCACTCAAGCTTTGCCTCCTTGACTATATCGCTCATAGTTACCTTTGAACTCCTTTGGGCTACCCTCTGGGCGGCTTCAAAAACGTCCCTGCTTAGAACGAAAAAGCCCGTATCGTAGGCGTTGTATCTCTCTATCCTTTTCCCTATGTCTTCAACTCTTCCCTCCCTGCAGAGAACTTTGGTCGCTTCCTCCTTGTCGGTGTATAGGGCAAGGTCGTCAACGATCAAACCCTTACCCTTAACAGCCTTTCTGACAAAATCCTCCGAGTATATGTGGTCCCCCATAACTACTATGAACTTATCATCTTCTATCAACTCTTGGGCAAGTATGAGAGAGTATCCGTTCTCTTTTTCGGGGTGTTCGTTCACTACGAGCCTGTAGTTTATACAGAGGGTTCTTATAAAGGACTCTATCCTATCTTTATTGTTGGGGTTGACCACAAAGATAAAGTTTTCTATTCCCTGCCTTTTTAGAAGTAGGATAGTTCTTCCCAATATCTCCCTGCCCGCCACTTTCAAAAGAGGTTTGGGTATATCGTAGTAGGGTCTCATCCTGTGGGCATTTCCCGCACACAGAAGGACCGCCGTTTTCATTCCCTTTCCTCCAACTCCTTTTTTACCCTCCTGAAGACCTCTATCCAATCTTTCCATTTTAATCTTCCCGTTTGGGTGTTCTGTCTGCTCGGGTGGTAGGAGGTATAGATAACGTAAGGGAGTCCTTCGGGGGAAAACCTCCCGTTGTGACCGAACTTAAGCCCCTTAAGGTTCACTTCGGGGAAAAGCTCTTCCAAAGCCCTCTTAACACCCCTGAAGGCTATTTCCCCCAAGCACAGGATAACCTTAAGGTTTTCAAATAGCCTTATCTCCTCTACAAGGTATCGGTTACATTTTTCTATCTCCTCAGCGGTGGGTCTGTTCTCGGGAGGAACGCACCTGACAACGGCGGTTATATAAGCCCCTTTGAGTCTGAAGCCGTCATCCCTGTGTTTTGAAAGGGGCTGGTTGGCAAAACCCGTCTCGTAGAGAGCCTTGGCAAGCCATTCTCCAGAGCTGTCGCCTGTGAACATCCGTCCCGTTCTGTTGGCTCCGTGGGCAGCGGGTGCCAAACCCACTATCAGGAGACGCGGGTTTCTGTCCCCAAAGCCGGGAACCGGTTTTCCCCAATAGTCCCAATCCCTGTAGCGCTTTACCTTCTTTCGGGCTACCTCTTCCCTGTAAGCTTTCAGGCGGGGGCAGGCTTCACAGTTTACGATCATTTCGTGGAGAGTCTTCAGATCTCCCATGGGAAGCCTTTAGGCCTTTCCCTCTTTAAGGATGACGTTCTTTATAAGGTAGTTTTGACCGATGTTGAGGATGTTGTTTACCGTCCAGTAGAGAACCAAACCCGAGGGGAAGTTGGCAAAGAGGAAGGTAAAAGCAACCGCAGAAATATACATTATCAAATTCTGCTTGGGATCGGGGCTCGGTGTTATCTTCTGCTGAAGGATCATAGTCAAGCCCATTATGATGGGGAGAATATAAAATGGATCTTTGTCCGCAAGACTCGGTATCCACAGCATACCCGAAAGCTTAAGGTCAACGGTTATTATCAGGACTTTATATAGAGCAAAGAAGACAGGTATCTGTATGAGTATAGGCAGGCATCCGCTCATGGGGTTGAAACCCACCTCCGAGTAAAGCTTCATCATCTCTTCCTGCATCTTTACGGGATCGTCCTTGTATTTTTTCCTTATCTTTTCCAATTTGGGAGCCACCTTTTGGAGCTTCATCATAGACACGGTGCTTTTGTAGTTGAGGGGGAAGAAAAAGACCCTCAGGATAAAGGTCAGGATCACAATGGAAACTATCCAGCTCCCCGTGTGTTCAAAGACCCAATACATGAAGATGAACAGGGGCTTGACGATTATCTTGAGCATGCCCCAATCAAGTATGTCCGCAAGCCCTATCTCCCTCAGCCTTGAGTAGTATTTGGCACCCATGTAGAAGGTCATAGGCTGTCTGTATTCCACGTAGGTGAAGGTTACGAAGCTTTCCCCCTCTTCACCGGGCTTTTTGTAGCTCACCCTGTCTACAACCACCCTCTTTATGTCTCCCTTGAAGCCTTTAAAGAAATACCTGCTTTCCTCTCCTGCAAAGGCTATGTTGCCCCTGAAAACCCTCTTTCCCTCCACCTCGTCTATATCAATCCTTATCACCTCACCGTTTATTTTCAGGACGGGTCCCTCGTGGGTGTAGAAGGCTTTTTCAAAGGGATGGGAGCCGATGAGGACGTAGAGAGGCTTTTTAAGATTGCTCTCAACCTTGAAGATAAAGTAAAAATCCTTAAACTCAAGTTCCTTGCGGAGGAAAATGTCCTCCTTCTTAAGGGTCATAGTTACCTTGTTCCCTTCCCTTTCTATACTGTAGGTGGAGAAGTTAAGCTCGTAGTCAAGCTGGGGGTCTCCCGTGTAGACCTCAAGGGGGTATATGGCAAGGGTTTTTTCCGCCTCATTTATCAGGTCAAAACCGAACTGTTTGTCTATGAACCTGACGATCCTTCCCCCTTGGGATGCGACGGTCAGGGAGAAATCACCGAAGTCAAAGGTTTGGCTATCTTTAGGCTTTAGCTTTTCCCTGCGGGTTCCGAGCATGGGGGAGGGAAGAGCCTTTTCCTCCTCCTCGGTTCCTACCTGTTGAGCGGTAGGTTGAGGCTCTGTGACCTGCTCCTGCTCTTGGGGTGTTCCACGCAAAAAGAGGGAGTAGATTATCTCAAAGGCAAGTAGCAGGAAGGCTACGAGAGCCATAGCTATGAAGATTCTCTTGGGATCGGGTCCTTCCTGCTGAGGTATCAAGGTAGATCTACACCTCCTTTAGACCAAGGGTTGCACCTGAGAACCCTCCAGAGAGCTTTGGCACTTCCCTTCAAAACCCCGTGCTTTTCAATAGCCATTACGGCATAGTTAGAGCAGGAGGGATAATAGCGACAGCTGGCAGGGTAAAGGGGTGATATAAGCACCTGCCAGAGCCTTATCAGTTTTATCAAGAGGGCTTTCATTATCAGGGCGCCAGCCTTTTCCTTCCCTTTTTTCTCCTTCTCTTTATTATCTTCCTTCCGGACTTTGTCCTCATACGGGCTAAGAACCCGCTCTTTCTTTTTTTCTTTTTTATGGATATATGAGGTTTTAGTCCTTCGGTAGCCATTGCTTAACCTCCGATGGAGGCGGCGGGAGGCTTAGAAGCCCGCCTTGCCGGTAAACTGTCCGGTGAATACGAACACAATAACTACGAACAGGGCGTAGAGGGCAATCGTTTCTATGAAAGCCAGACCTATGAACATGACGGTCTGGAGCCTACCGCCGGCATTGGGGTTTCTGGCTATTCCCTCCTGCGTGCCCCTGACCGCATTACCCATACCTATGCCCGCTCCGAGACCAGCAAGACCTATAGCCAGCCCTGAAGCCAAGGCGAGAAGTCCGTAAAAGAGCGCCCTATCGGAAGAAGCTGCCGATGCTCCTTCTGCCGCAAAGGTCAGTAGGGGTGTAAGGAGCGTTGCGATAGCTGCAAGCGCTTTACCTCTCATTTCCAACCTCCTTCATCACTTTATTATCAATGTGGGAATTTCCACACGCTCAATAATCTTACACAAAGAGGCGACCGGCTGACAGCCCCAAAGCAAAAGGTCGGGCTTTTCCCCTTCCAAGAACTTGGGAACCTCCTCCGATAGCTCCCCCGCAACGGTTGTAATCTTTATCTGGGCTTCTTCGTCCTCGGTTACCTTTTTCCACAGTCTTTTTACCTTCTCTACTGTCCTTTCCTTGGCAGAGGAAACCGTGTCAGGGGGCAAAGGAACACCCAAAGAGACGCTGGCACTCTCCAACCTGTAAAGGTCTTCTAAAACCACGAGCACTTCCACCTCTGCGGAGAGTCTTTCGGCGTAGTCTTTTAAAAATCCCAAAGCCTTCCTGCAATCTGCAGAGGAGTCGCTGAGCACGAGAACTATCTTCATATCAATGCTCCTCGTGAGCTACCGCCCCCGCAAGGTATACCACCGAAAGGATCATGAAGATGTAAGCCTGTATAAAGACCGCTAAAAACTTTATAGCTATTATGAACACCAAAACCACCGGAGAGACCGCCATGGTGAAGGGGTTCTGAATTACGAGACTAACTATGTTCACAAGGAGGAGTGCGCCAGCCTTCATGTTGGCGAACAGCCTCAAGGAGAGGGTTATGGGTCTCGCTATATGGGAGACTATCTCAACGACGAAGAAAAAGGGCGCGAGGGGTTTCATGGGACCCATAAAGTGCTTCAGGTAACCTAGCCCGTTCACCCTTATACCTTCTATGTTGTAAAGGAGGAAGACTATAAGGGCTATAGCGAGGTTTGTGTTCATGTTACCGGTGGGCGCCTCAAGACCGGGAACCATACCCAGCAGGTTTGAAAAGAAGACAAAGAGTCCTATGCTTGCTATCAAGGGTGTGTATTTGAGACCCTCTTCGCCTATGTTGCTAAGGAGCATACCTCTGACAAACCTTATGTATCCCTCAAGGAGGGCTTGGAATTTGGTGGGCTTGAGAGAAGGTCTCCCCGCCATCAACACCAAGGCGGTGGGTATAGCCATAGCCACAATACCCAGTATCACGTGCTTGTAGGATGCTCCTTCCATCTTTGCCCTTTCCTCCGCCGAAAGATTATAGCACGGTTTCAGATCTCGGCACTTGCGTGCCTTGAGGCGTGGCACTGGATGTTAACCGCCACAGGTAGGGAGGCTATATGGCAGGGATACATCTCCACCTTTACGTCTACGGCGGTAACCGTTCCCCCAAAGCCCATGGGTCCCAAGCCGAGCTTGTTTATGTCCTCAAGAAGTTCCTCTTCAACCTTAGCTATTAAGGGATCGGGGTGCCTTTCGCCGTGGGGTCTGAGGAGTGCCTTCTTGGCAAGGTAGGCGCAGTATTCAAAGTTTCCGCCTATCCCGACCCCCACGGTGAGGGGCGGGCAGGCGTTGGGACCTGCGTTCTTTACAGTTTCAAGGATAAACTTCCTTACACCTTCCCAGCCGTCCGCAGGCTTTAGCATAGCAAGGCGTGAGGTGTTTTCCGAGCCAGCACCCTTGGGAGCAACGGTTATCTTTATCCTGTCTCCGGGAACTATCTCGGTGTGGATTATGGCGGGGGTGTTGTCTTTGGTGTTCTTGCGCTCAAAGACAGGATCCCAGACCATAGAAGCCCTCAGGTAGCCCTCCTCCGTTGCCCTTCTTACACCCTCGTTTACCGCCTCGGTGAGGTCCCCCTCTATAACGACCTCCTGCCCCACCTCAAGGAAGATAACGTCCACACCCGTATCTTGGCAGTATGGCATCTTTTCCTTTCGGGCGATCTCCGCATTTAGGAGTATCTGCTGGAGAACCTCCTTTCCGAGAGGTGACTCCTCTTTGGTCAGGGCTTCCTTAAAGAGAACTACCGTTTCCTCGGGGATGTCACAGTTTGCCTTTATTATCAGATCCTTTACAACCTCCGTTATCTCACTGGCTTTTACCCTTCTCACCGAGCATCACCTCCGCAATTTCTACCGTTTTCCTTACCGACTCTACGGACCTTTCCCACATCTGACGCTCCTCTTCAATCATGGGAACCTTTATTATCTCCTCAACTCCGTTTGAACCGAGCTTTACGGGAACACCTACGCAGAACCCTTTAACCCCGTAATATTCGCCCGCATCTCCGTCAAGGTATACGGAGCAGGGAAGGATCCTCCTGCTGTTGGTCACCAGCGCTTCAACCATGTCCACAACAGCAGCGGCTGGGGCGTGGTAAGCGGAAGTTCCCATCAGGTTTACTATCTCGCCGCCTCCGAAGCGTGTCCTGTGAACTATCTCGTTCAGGCGCTCTTTCGGGATAAGGTCCTTAAGGGGTATCCCCCCCACGTTGGAGATGGATATCAGGGGAACCATTTCGTCTCCGTGACCGCCGATCACGTAGGCATGAACGTCCTTTGGGGATACCCTGAGCTCCTGAGCGATAAAGGTCTTAAAGCGGGCTGAATCTAAAACCCCCGCCATTCCCATCACCCTGTTGGCGGGAAAACCGCTGAGCTTGTAAGCAACGTAGGTCATTATGTCCACAGGGTTTGTAACCACTATAAGGATGGAGTTGGGGGCAAATTCTCTGACCTTGCTTATGATGGTGGAGAGGATCTTTATGTTTGCCTCCAGAAGGTCCTCCCGAGACATACCGGGTCTTCGGGGAAACCCTGCAGTTATTACCACTATGTCGCTGTCAACTATAGGCTCATAACCGTCCCCCTCCGGTGAAACGGTAAAACCGTCTATCTTCGTGTCAATGTCCATGGCGGATACCATCTGTTTCATATCAAGGGCTTTTCCCTTAACAGGTTCAAAGGTCTTGTCTCCGTCCTTACGGGGAATGTCAAAGAGCCTCACGTCTGCAAAACCCTTGATGGCGAGCAGGCTTGCCACGTGCTCCCCCACGTTTCCCGCACCCACTACCGAGACAACTTTCTTCAGCACCATAATCCACCTCCTCTTCTCAGCTCGCCCCCTGCTTTTTCTTTATGTAATTGAGCCTTCCGCCGTCCAAGAGGACCTCTATCTGGTAAGGGGTGAGGTTATAGGTGCAGACGATCTCTTCTCCGGTGGTTTTATTTACGACAACTATGTCCTCTCCCTTTTTGAGCCTTTCCCTGAGATCGGGGA
>WFYH01000125.1 GCA_015490215.1 Aquificaceae bacterium | reverse complement strand
CTTCATCCTTCTTCGGTGGGTGCCCTTTAGACTTCTAATATCCTCAATATTGCATCATCATACTCGCCCGAATTAAGAATTTCAACGGGAATGTCGTAGTCTATGTTTTCTCCTTCATAATGTAAGTAGATGGCGGACTTGAGGTTCTCAAGGGCTTCTTCGGGAGAAGAACCAACGCTAAATATGGGAGCCCCTATTACTTCGGCTCCCCAATCGCTCCCCTCATCCTTCCTAAGGGCGACAAGAAACCTAACCTTAGTCTTCAACATCTTTTATCCCTGCCTGTTTAAATATTGATTTTACAGTTCCTATCGGCAGACCTTCCCCTTATGAATAGGAACCGTTATTTTCCCCTTCTTTTCAGGATGCTTTAGCTGAACATGTGAACCCTTCTGAGCTACTTCATACCAGCCTTCTCTTTTAAGTATTTCTAAAACCTCCCTTGCGGTTAGGTTTTTAAGCTTCCTCCTGTCTTTCACTTTACAACCATCCAAAAATGGTAGGCTAAAGCACCCGTCTTCTTATTTTTACATCTTACCCCGAGCCTGTTCCACTTTCTTTTGAACTCTTCAAAGCCTGTGGCGTAAACTTTATCCCCTTCCTTTTTAGCCCACTTCCACCCCTGTTCGCTTACGTATACTGCACATTTGGTGTAGTTCTTCCCGCTGAGCAGGCGGACACCTATCTCTTTCGGCGGGTTCTCTTCTAAAAATCCCTCTCGAGGGAATCTTTCCTGCACGGGAAGAGGTTCCCAACCGAGCCTTTCCGAGAAACTTTCCATGGTAGCCAACGTGCCTACCACCGCTACGCGGGGGATCAAGAACCTGTCCGTGTATCTTCCCACGCTTCCGGGGTCTTGGGTAAAAAGCGCTTTGTAACCTCTCTTTTTAAGCACCTCTATAAGCTCCCGATTGTAGTATCCGTAAGGAAAGGCGTAAAAGAGGGGCTTTTCTCCGAATATCTCTTTAAATCTCCTTTCACTTTTTTCAAGATCTTCAAGAAACGCTTCAGTGTCTTCGGAAAGTCCAAAGGCTTCGTGGGAGTATGAGTGGTTGCCGAAGGTTACCTTGCCGTATCTTTTAAGGACTTCAATATCTTCATAGGAGAGGAAATCAGGATACCTTCCCACAGCTTCCATGTAGAGGAAAACGGTAAAAGGATATCCGAACTCCTTTAGGACCTCATAAGCCTTCATAGTGCTTTTGTAGCCATCGTCAACGGTGATTACCACAGTCTTAGGCGGTATGGGGGAGCCTTTCTCAAGGAGGTCTAAAAGCTCTTCTAAGGGAATGACCTTGTAACCGTTCTGTTGAAGGTAAGTCATCTGCTGACGGAAAAGCTCAAGGGGGACGGAGGTGGAAGGATATCTTTCGTCACCGAAGCGGTGGTAGAGGAGGATTACCGCATACTGGCCGAAGGCGCTAACGGATGTAATCAGGATCAAGAGAGCAAAGATCAAGCCTGTCAAGGTGGTTGTCTTTGATGATCTTCCTGAGCTTTCTAACATAGGTTTCCCTCTCTATAGAGTAAAGGGTAAGGTAGCCCGAGAGTTTGTAGGGATCCAAGGTTTTGAGCCTTCCTTCCCTGAACTTCCTGTATGCCCAACCCACGTTGACGTTATACATATACTCCCTGACCGCATCAAGCAGGGTGTCAAAGCGCCTCAGGTATGCTTTTCCTTCTTTCGCTTTAACAGCCTCGGATGAAGGTTTGAAGGTCCATATACCGAAAGGGTTGTTAGCTTCAAGAAAAAAACGAGAAGTTCCCCAACCGCTTTCTATAGCTCCTTGGGCTATGACTATACTCGGCGGAACGGGAAACATCTTCTTTAGAACTTCTTCAAGGGACTTTGACCTGCACCTCTCAAGCGCCCACTTTACAAGCTTTTCCTCCCTCGCCGAAAGGCTTTGCCCCTTTTCTTTTTTCTCCCTTATCCTAAGGAGCCTTTCCCTCATCTGCGTTATCTCGTAATTGACCACCAAGACCGAAGGAAGAAGCATGTCTATGAACTTCTCCTTTCTTTCTCTCGGGGGTAGGGAGGCAAGAGAGACAGCCCTCGTGTATACATAAGGCTTTACCTTTTCACAGTCTACATCAAAGATATCCCCGGGTCCTTCGGGTTCTACAAAGATCAGCTTTACCTCGGGCTGCGGAGGAGCACTTTGTGGGAAGCTCAGAACCCTTATAACCTCCTCCTGAGAGGGGACGCTCTTTATAACACCTGTGACCAGCAGAAAGATAAAAATCAGGAAGGCGAAGGCGCTCGGAAAAAGGGACCTTGCCATAGAATGGGTATTTTAGAACATCTCAAGGAGCTTGAATTCCTCCTCTATCTCGGGAGGTATCTGGACGTCCCTGACCTCATTGCCGTCTATTATCACCGCCTGACCGCTTGTAAGTTCAAATTCTCTGACGAACTCTTTGAATTCTTTTTCAGCCTGCTTCTTAAACTTCTCGTATTCCTCCATCTCCATGCGCACGCCCTCTTCAAACTCTCTCTTATACTCTTCAAAGGCTTCCTCTTCCCTCTTCCTGTATCTGATAAAGTTTCCTTCCTCGTTTCTTACGCTCAGGAGACCCTCCTTGAGGTATACCCCTATTCTGTCCCCCTCCGCATAGACCGCAAATTTGGTTCCCTTTACCCCTATGATTACGGACCTTACCCTCACCTTTAGACCCTGAGCACGCCCCCTCTTCCTTATGTGGAATATCGCCCTTCCACCCTCAAGTCCTACCGTGTCCACCCCTTTTACGATCATTACGCTGTTTTCCATCAGAACGAGCTTGTCGTATCCCAAGAGCTTCAGGAAAGCCATAGAACCGAAGTCCGTCTTAATAGCATCTCCCACCTTTACCTCATAGGGTGTGGTAAAGACCACCTTACCCGAGAGCTGACCCTCCGAGTAGACCTTTACCCTTCCTTTTTTGTCTACTATCTCACCCACCTTGTCCGTTCCGAAGCCCAAGAACACCACAGAAAGGAACAAAATTAGAATCCTGAGCATCTTCAGCCCTCCTTCCACCTTTTGTAAAGGTTGTGCTTTACACCGACAGCGTCCAAGACCTTACCTACCACGAAATCTATCATATCCTCAAGGGATTCAGGGTGGTGGTAAAAGCCCGGGCTTGCGGGCAGGATGATAGCTCCCGCTTCCGTGAGCCTGAGCATATTCTCAAGGTGGATCTTAGAATAAGGCATCTCCCTCACCAGCATTACAAGTTTTACCCTCTCTTTTAAAGCTACCTCACAAACCCTGTGTATCAAGTTACTATTCACACCGCAGGCAACGCTGGCGAGAGTGCTCGTAGAGCAGGGAACCACCAAGACCGCCCCGTATGAGGTCAGCCTTGAACCGCTGGCAACAGGTGCGCAGAGGTCTCTTTCGTCGTAAAATTCAACCGAAGGGAACTCCCTTTTTAGATCCGAAATACCTTTACCCAACTCTTCCTTTAAAACCGTTTGTCCTGCGGAGGAAACTATAGCTTCAACTTTAAATCTTTCGGAGAGTATCTGAAGTGTCCTGTATCCGTAAATTACACCGCTTGCTCCTGTTATGCAGAGAAGGTATCGGTTCATTCAATCAGGCTCCTTAAAAGCCCTCCGAAGATGGAAAAGAATCTCCTTATCTTCCCTTCCTCCTCGGGGAGGATCACGTAAAGCTCCCCCCCCGAGCCTTTTATCAACCTTATCTCCTTCCCAACAGCCTTTGGATCAAGGGCAAAATCGTAAAGGGCAACTACCGCTTCAAAGGATCTTACACTCTCACCTTTTTCAAGTTCCCCCCCGAGGGATATTATCAGCTTCCCCTTTTGCGATATCCTTCCGCCGAGTTTCTCAATTTCTTCCTTTATCAGTTCAAAGAGTCTCCCGTTCTCCGCTTTTACTTTCACTTCAATGCCTTCAAGGCTTTCCCGCCAATCGGATTTTCCTCCGCTCTTGGAAAGGAGTTTTATCTCTTCTATTACCATGCTATCATCAAAGGCTTTACACATGTCGTAAACATTAAGCAATGCACAGGAAACCGCCGTAAGGGCTTCCATCTCGTATCCCGTTCGGGCTATTCCCCTGACCTCTGAGGTAACTTCAACGTAATCCTCACCTACCTTTACCTCTACCCCCACATAGTCCAAGGGTATGGGGTGGCAGAAGGGAAGAAGCTCGCCCGTTCTCTTTGCTCCCATTATCCCCGTCAGCTTGGTAGCTTCCAAGAGGTCGCCCTTCGGGAGTTTTTTTTCTTTGATGAGCTTTACCGTTTCAGGTTTTAACCTTATTCTGCCGTAGGCTTTGGCACTTCTTAGGGTTTCTATTTTTGTGCTTACATCAACCGTTTTCATTTTTCACCCGATATTATAACTATTATGGAAATTCAAACCGCTTGGGATACCCTGATAGAAGCCTCAAGGCACTTCAGAGGACCCTCCACGCAGGAGATACTTCTGTTTTTGGTAATCCTCGCTTTGGTTTTGGCGGTTATAACCATACCCTACCTGTGGAGCAGGATAGCCCATGCTAGAGAGGTGGAAAAGGCTTTCTTTCTGAGGGGGAAAGCTCTGGGGCTTTCCGACAAGGAGGTAGCCCTTTTGTGGAAGCATATGAAGGATTACCCCTATGACCCCCAGATGGTTTTTGACAACAAGCCCCTCTTTGAAAAGATAGTCACCAAGATAGTAAACGAGGACATAGAGGGGGTAAACCTTATACCCTCCATAAGGTCAAAGCTCAGATTTGATACGGTCCCTTGGTTTATCCCCATAACCAACACCAGAGACATAGACCTATACCAGACGGGGAAGTTGGTTGTTGACAATACCTACGTTGACGCAGCGGTTTGGGACAAAACGGAAACCGAACTCCATGTGGTTGTTTTGGGACCCCTGCCGAGGGCGGTTCATGTAGGGGAAAGGGTTCGCTTTCACTTCATAAGGGAAAACGAAGGCAGATACAGCTTTGAGTCCACCGTCATAGACAAGTATAACGACGGGGACAAGGTGGTTCTCGTTTTGGAGCACACCGACCAGATAAACCGCATCCAGCTCAGGGAAAGTATACGCTGGAAGGTCAATCTACCCGTAGAATTCGCCCTTATAGATGATTTCACCGAGGAAGCTATGAAGGATATAACACCCGTTTTGGGGCGCATAGAGGACATAAGCGTCAAGGGTGTGAGGATATGCACCGAGGAACCCATAACCCCCGTTCAGGGCAAATACGTTCTTATGAACTTCGCCATAGGCGAGCACAAGTTTGAAAACCTGATAGGGCAGATTGTAAACGTTATCTCCAAAAAGAGTTCCGTCTGCATGGGTATAAAGTTCCTCAAGCTCTCAAGGCAGGAGGAGAAGATAATAGACAAGTTTATCTTGGACGAGCAAAGACGCCTGATAAAGATGTATAAGGTGGGGGAGGTGGAATAATCGAGGGCGGGAAGCCCCGCCCGGAGGTCTATTCGGTTTTATCCTCCTCTTCTTGAGTTTGGGTTTCCGTTTCCTTTAGAACCTTTTGACCTTCGGGGACGACGTCCACCTTTGAATATTCGTCAACGCCGGTTCCCGCAGGTATGAGGTTTCCGATGATGACGTTCTCCTTAAGACCGTAAAGCTCATCCACCTTACCCTCACAGGCCGCTTCGGTGAGAACCTTGGTGGTCTCTTGGAAGGAGGCGGCGGATATCCAGCTTCTAGTAGAAAGGGAGGCTCTGGTTATACCCACGAGGACAGGCTCCACCTTGGGAAGCTTTCCGCCCTCTTCTTTTATCCTCTGAATTTCCTCTTCAAGCTCCTCCTTGTCCACCTCTTCGTTGACAAGGAACCTCGTATCTCCGGGGTCAACTATCCTCCTCTTTCTGAGCATCTGCCTGATGATGATCTCAAAGTGTTTGTCGTTTATATCCACCCCTTGGAGCTTGTAGACCATCTGAACCTCTTTGAGGAGGAATTTCTGAAGCTCGTCTATACCCTTGACCTTAAGCATCTCTTCGGGGATGGGCGTCCCGTCGGTGAGAGGTTCGCCCGCCTTTACGTGGTCTCCGTCCTTGACGAGCAGGTGCTTTCCTTTGGGAACGAGGTATTCTTTCTCAAGACCCGTTTCCTTGTTGTAGACGATAACCTTAAATCCTTTGCTACCCTTCATCCTGACCTGACCGTCTATCTCGGAAACGATGCTCTCGGTGATGTTCTGACCCTTTTTAACGTGCTGACCGTGTCTGACGAGGATAAGTTCGTCCTTTTTAACCGAATACTTTCTGGTCTCTCCTGTGAGGGGGTTAAAGATAATGACCTCGTCCGCATCCTCGTAAATCTTCACATGCCCGTCTATCTCGGATATGATGGCGGGGTTTTTGGGCTTCCTTGCCTCAAATAGTTCTTCCACCCTCGGGAGACCTCCGACGATGTCCCTGACCTTTGCCATCTCCTTGGGTATCCTTGCCAAGATGTCTCCGGGTTTTACCTCAAGGTCTTTGACCACGTAGTAACGGTGCTGGATCTGAGCATCTTCCGCCTCGGAACAGGTGGGACACACGTGCCACTCAAGGGTCATCTTTTCGGAGGGGATGTTGAGTATGGCGTTCACGGGAAGGTCGTAGGTGAGTTCCTTCCCATCCTTGGTTACAACCACGACCCTCGGGGTGTGGAGCATTGCGTCCTTAGGTCTCATGAAGGAGACTATGGTAGCGGTCTTACCCGTAAGGGCGTCCCTCTCTTCCCTTACGGTTACGTCAAGGATTATGTCCCTGAGTTCAACCCTACCTTCGCCCTCGGCGATGATGAAGGTGTTGAAAGGATCCCATTCGGCGAGGGAGGTGCCTTCCTTGATCTTGTCCCCTTCTTCAACTAAGATCTTGGCACCGTAGGGGACTGCGTGCCTTTCTACGACCCTTCCCTCTTCGTCTACAATCCCTATCGCCCCTTCACGGGATATGTTTATCCTCTCTCCCTTCCTGTTGGTTATGA
>WFYH01000124.1 GCA_015490215.1 Aquificaceae bacterium | reverse complement strand
GAGTCCACCCTTCTTCCTGTGTGCGCCTACAACGTAAGCGGTGAGTATTCCATGATAAAGGCAGCGGGCAAACTCGGCTGGATTGACGAGAAGAAGGTTATGACTGAGGTTCTCCTCTCCATAAAGAGGGCGGGGGCGGACATGATAATCACCTACTTCGCTAAGGAAGTCGCCCGGATGATAAACAAGGGAGAGATTTGAATGGCTATCTTGGTGACCGGATGTGCCGGATTTATAGGTTGGAAGGTATCCCAAAAGCTTCTTGAACAAGGTAAAGAGGTGGTAGGTATAGACAACCTCAACGACTACTACGACCCAAAGGTAAAGCTCTGGCGCCTTGAGGGTTTGAAGGAATACCCTTCTTTTAAGTTTTACCGAGGCGATATTGAGGACCTTGAGTTTCTAAGGGATATCTTCAAAAGGGAAGAGATAGAGGCGGTTATAAACGAAGCCGCAAGGGCTGGTGTCAGATATTCAATAAAGGACCCTTGGGTGTATCTGAGAACCAACGCTTACGGAACCCTGAACCTTCTTGAACTCATGAAGGAGTTTTCGGTAAAGAAGATGATCCTTGCCTCCACCTCCTCCCTCTATGCGGGTCTGCCTACACCCTTTAAAGAGGACCTTCCTGTAAACACCCCCATTTCCCCTTACGCTGCCTCCAAGAAAGCGGCAGAAGCCATGGCTTACACCTACCACTACCTTTATGGGTTTGACGTAATTGTCCTGAGATACTTTACCGTCTACGGACCGGCGGGGAGACCCGACATGAGCGTATTCAGGTTCATCTACTGGGTCCTGAAGGGTCAGCCCTTAGAAGTATTCGGGGACGGCTCCCAAGAGAGGGACTTTACCTTTGTAGACGACATAGCGGAGGGCACAATCAGAGCGCTTAATCTTAAAGGTTACGAAATTATCAACCTCGGCAACAACAACCCTCACAGGCTTTCTTATCTGATAGAGCTGGTAGAGGAGTTCACGGGCAAAAGGGCAGAGGTGGTAAACAGAGAATTTCACAAGGCGGACATGAAAAAGACTTGGGCGGATATAACCAAAGCTAAGAAGCTCCTCGGCTGGCAACCCACCACGGATCTCAGAAAAGGCGTAGAGAAAACCGTCCGCTGGTTTGAAGAAAACTGGAGCTGGGTAAAAGACCTGAAGATATGAAAAAGATAGGCGTGGTCCTCCTTTCCATGGGGGGACCCGACAGCTTGGAGGCTATAGAACCTTTCCTTAGAAACCTCTTCTCCGACCCTGACATAATAAGGATGCCTCGTCTACTTCAAAAGCCCCTTGCCTTCCTTATAGCGAAGATAAGAGCAAAGAAAACGAGACACTACTACGAGCTTATGGGTGGAAAATCCCCCCACAGGGAGCAAACGGAAGAGCAGGCAAGGGCGCTTCAAAAGTCTTTGGGAGATAGATACAAAGTTGTGGTCGCCATGCGCTATTGGCACCCCTTTACCGAAGAAGCCCTACGGGAGCTGTTCCAAGAGGAAATAGAAAAGATCATCCTCCTCCCCATGTATCCCCAATACAGCAGAACGACTACGGGGTCTTCATTCAAGGAGTTTTTCAGGATTTACAACAAAAGCGATTACCCGAAGGTTCCCGTTGTAAAGGTAGAAAGCTACTACGACCACCCCCTCTATATAAAGGCTTTGGTGGAAAGGATAAGAGAAACCCTTGAAAAACCTGAGGAATACTTCTTCCTCTTCTCCGCCCACAGCTTACCCATGTATGTGGTGAACGAAGGGGACCCATACCCGAAGCAGGTGGAGGAAACCGTCCGAAGGATTATGGAACACTTCCCAAATGTAAACTGGACTTTGGGCTACCAAAGTAAGGTGGGACCGATACGATGGCTTGAACCTTCCACCGATCAGCTGATAAAGGACCTCGCACGAAAGGGGGTTAAGAAACTCTGCGTGATACCCATTTCTTTCCTTTGCGAGCACTCGGAGACCCTCTACGAAATTGACCACCAATACAGAAACCTCGCCCTCAGCGAAGGTATAGTAACCTTTACAAGGGTTCCGACCCTAAGAGATCATCCCGCCTTCATAGAAGCTCTTAAGGATATAGTATTAAAAGCGGGAGCTTAAGCCTATCTTCTTTTCTGAAATGATGCTATAATGTTGAAAGCTCAAGCGGGACGCAAGGGCCCGCCGGCTCCTTGGCAACTGAATAGGGTTGTAGGGATTTTGAGCGCATCAAAATGCTTTGATGTTTTGATATTTTGATGACACCCCAACGAGCCTGTTGTTTTACAATGACTTGAGATGTATGATTTTATACCCCCTTTGCAGAACCGACGACTTTCGGAAATTAACTTCATTTCCCGAAACAGGGTGTTGCATAAGTCCTTGAACTGACTTATATTATTAAACGGCTCGTTTGGGGTTCCTAATGTGACGTGTGGAGTTGAAAGCGGAACATGGGCGTAGATCAGCGCCAAGAGTTCTACAAGTTCCT
>WFYH01000123.1 GCA_015490215.1 Aquificaceae bacterium | reverse complement strand
TCCTGACGTTGTAAACCCACTCCCCGAATATGTAACTATCCGGTCTTGAAAAGTATACGAATTCAAAAATGCACTGAGCTTTCTGTGTATCTTCAAAGGGAAAGTAGCTCCTTATACCCCTTGAGTCCGCTACAAGGATCTCTCCGGGCTTGAGTTCCCGCCAAAATTCTCCCTCAACCACATCAAAGGCGCAGCTCTCGGAGGCAAAGAGGAGAGCCTTTCCTTTCCTCCCCAAGCATAGAGGTCTGAAACCGAAGGGATCCCTTCCGGCGATTATCTTGTCTTTAAAGAGCATAAGGAAGCTGTAGGCTCCTTCCAGCCTCTTGAGGGCACCCACCAGCTTCGGGATCACATCTCTGTCTGCAGGATGCAGATTTTTCACTTCTTCCCTTTCTTCCAAGAGTAGAAGGTTCAAGAACAGCTCCGTATCGGAACTGTATTCAAACTTGATGCCTTTTGAGACCAGCTCCTCTCTCAGGGGAAGAAAGTTAACGATGTTGCCGTTGTGAACTACGGCGGTAGGACCGAAGGGGGTTTCCTTTACTATCGGCTGAGCGTTTCGTGCTCCGGAGTCACCCGCAGTTGAGTAGCGCACATGGGCTATGGCGCTGTTTCCGGATAACCTTTCCAAATCCTCCTTCTTTATAGCCTCAAGAACCCTGCCGGGTCTCTTGACGGTCTCTATCTTGCTGCCATCAGATGAACTTATCCCTACACTCTCCTGACCCCTGTGCTGGAGGGAGTAGATCTGAAGGTAAACGTACTGGCTTGCGTAAGGTGTGTTAAAGGCTCCCGCTATACCGCACACAGAATAAATATACCCCCTTCAAGATAGTGAGGCTACGGCTTCCTTAAGGACATCAAGGACGTAGTTCATCTGGTCCTCCGATATTACAAGGGGCATCATCAAGACCATAACGTCCCCCAAAGGTCTCATGAAAACCCCTTTCTCCCAGCATTTTCTTGCAACCTTAAAGCCCGTCCTCTCCCCGTAAGGGTAGGGTTCTCCCTTTTCCTTGTCCTTTACCAGCTCTATCCCAGCCATAAAACCCAGCTGGCGCACGTCGCCCACGTGATCCAAGTCCCAAAACTCCTTGAGCCTTTCGGAAAGGAGCCCTATTTTAGGTTTTAGCTTCTCAAGGGTCCTTTCCTCTTCAAAGACCTCAAGATTTGCCAAAGCGACTGCACAGGCTAAGTTGTTTCCCGTGTATGTATGCCCGTGGTAAAAGTGTTTTGCCTCTCCAAACTCCCCAAGGAAGGCCTCAAAAACCTCCTCCGTTGTCAGGGTTGCCGCCAAGGGCAGATATCCCCCTGTTATACCCTTCCCGAGACACATAAAGTCCGGGCTCACCCCCTCCTGCTCGCAGTAAAACATGGTTCCAGTCCTTCCAAAGCCCGTAGCCACCTCGTCCACTATAAGGAGGGTCCCATACTTTTTTGTCAGCTCTCTCACGCCCTTGAGGAATCCTCTGGGATACGGAAGCATCCCTGCCGCTGCCTGTATTCCACTTTCAAGAACCACCCCCACCGTGTCTTCCCTTTTTCTAAGAATTTCTTCCAACATTGAAAGAAGATCCGAAAGGCACCTTTCGTTGAGAGCGCCGTATTCCTTCTTACAGTAAAGGTATGGGGAAGGCAACCTCACCGTTTCAAATAGAAGATCCTTGTAGGTTCCGTGGAAGAGGTCTATCCCGCCCACGCTGACCGCACCTATGGTGTCTCCGTGGTAGGCTTCCGAAAGGGTTACAAAGAGCTTCCTTTTCTCTCCCTTGTTTCTCCAATAGTGGTAAGCCATCTTGAGGGCTATCTCCACCGCCTCAGCCCCGTCCTCCGAGTAGAAAACCTTTGTAAGCCCCTCAGGGGAAATTTCAACAAGCCTTTTGGCTAAAAGTATGGCAGGGACGTTAGAACTGCCAAGAGTGGTTGTGTGAGCTACCTTCTTTAGCTGCTCTTCCAGAGCACCGTTTAACTTGGGATGGTTGTGCCCGTGGACGTTGCACCACAGGGAAGATATGGCATCTATATATTTCTTTCCGTAAACGTCGTAGAGGTAAACCCCTTCACCCCTTTCAAAGATGATATTTTCCTCTTCCCTGTAAACCTTCATTTGGGTGAAGGGATGCCAGAAGTATTCCTTATCCCACTTCTCCAAAAGCTTAGGATCCACAGCCATACCAAGATTTTAACCAAACTTTCATAGGACTTTTTGCTATACTACTCTATAAGCGGGACGTAAGAGCCCGCCGGCTCCTTGGCAACTGAATAGGGTTGTAAGGGTTTTAGGTGCATCAAAATGCTTTGATGTTTTGATGTTTTGATGATACCCTTGCGAGCCTGTTGACTTACAAAGGTTTAATGGGTGTAATTTTTAACCCCTTTTGCAGGACCGACGACTTTCGGAAATTAACTTCATTTCCTGAAACGGGGTGTTGCATAAGTCCTTGACCTGACTTATATTATTAAGCGGCTTGTTTGGGGTTCCTAATCTGCCGTGTGGAGTTGAAAGAACAAGGACAGCGGTGAACAGCATAGTGACACAGAAGTTCCTAATCTGCCGTGTGGAGTTGAAAGCTTTTCACGGTCAGATCAAGCGAAGATGGAGTAATAGTTCCTAATCTGCCGTGTGGAGTTGAAAGACGGAAC
>WFYH01000122.1 GCA_015490215.1 Aquificaceae bacterium | reverse complement strand
TAAAAGACAATTCCCTAGAGTTTCTGCTCACGGTAGGCTACGACAGGAAAACCATAAAGAACGCCCTCAGGCTCTCTCAGGAAAACGATCACGTTTACTGCGCTGTGGGCTTTCATCCCCACGAGGCTGACAGAGTAACCGACGAGGATCTTAAATGGTTAAAAGAGGTTGCCCGCAGCAGTCCCAAGGTTAAGGCTCTGGGTGAGATGGGGCTTGACTTTTACAAGAACTACTCGGACCCGAAGAAACAGGAAGACATCTTCAGAAAGCAGATAGCTATAGCGGTAGAGTTGGGGCTTCCAATAGTGGTCCACATGAGGGATGCAGAAGAAAAGACCTTGGAGATCCTCAAAGAGGAGAGAGCCTACGAGGTGGGTGGGATAATGCATTGCTTTACGGGTTCTTACGAAACCATGAAAAAGGCGGTGGATTTGGGCTTTTACATCTCCTATTCGGGCATCCTAACCTACAAGAATGCCCAAAGTGTCAGGGACGTGGCAAGCAGAACACCCACAACGAGGATACTCCTTGAAACGGACGCTCCCTTTCTGGCACCCCAGCCCGTGAGGGGTAAACCCAACAAACCCCCTTACATATGGCACACAGCCAAGGTCCTTGCGGAGCTTCTTCCCAACACCTCCCTTGAAGATGTAGACAGGATGACCTCAGAGAATGCCAAGCTGATACTGAACCTCAACGGTCCTCCTAAGAAGGAAACTATCACCTATGTGATAAACGGAAAGCTTTACATAAACCTCACCAACAAGTGCAACCTGCACTGTGTTTTCTGTCAGAGGGAAAGGGAGAGGAACTTTATGGTAAAGGGCTACTGGGTTTGGGTCTCAAGGGATCCTTCGGTGGAAGAGATCATACGTGAGATAGGAGATCCCAAAAGGTATGAAGAGGTGGTCTTTTGCGGTTATGGGGAGCCGACACTTAGGTTTTCCGCCCTGGAGGAGGTGGCTAAATACGTCAAGTCAAAGGGGGGCAGGGTAAGGGTAGACACCAACGGCCTTATGTTCACCTTCCTGCCCAAGGAGAAACTGAGAGAGCTTAAAGGTCTCGTTGACGTGTGGTCCGTATCTCTGAACGCACCCGATAGGGAAACCTACAACAGGGTATGCAAACCCGCTCAAGAGGATGCCTTTGATAGGGTCATAGACTTTATAAAAACTGCCCTGAAGGAGGGGTTTGAGGTTATCGTCTCTGCGGTTGACTACCCGGGGGTTGATATGGAAAAGACAAAGAAACTCGTGGAGGATCTCGGAGCAAGGTTCAAATACAGGCGCTACGAAGTGGTAGGCTGAAGGACGGAAGGGGATGGGAGCCGCTTACAGATTTGCGGCTTTCTGCCTGCTCTTCCTCGTTAGCACTTCCCTTTTTATATTCAAACCCTCCCTCATAGACAGACTTGCCCTCCGCCTTGAGGATACAAAATTTGCGGTCAGGGACCTCTTAAGAGCTACGCCTGTGCCTGTGAAAGAGGTGGTTGTAGTTGCCATAGACGAAAAGAGTGTAAACATTCTCGGCAGGTGGCCTTGGAGCAGGGAGGTTCTTGCAAAGCTTATAGATAACCTCTCCCAAGCCAAGGTGGTGGCTCTTGATATAGTCTTCTCCGAACCCCAAGGGGAAGAAGACAAAATCTTAGCGGAGGCGATAGCCCGTGCGGGGAACGTTATCCTCGGGCTTTTCTTTCGTCCCGAAGCTACCCAAGAGCCAACCGAAGAGGACCTTGCTCTGCTCCAAGAGAGTGAGTTCTTCCGCTACGAGCTTTTCGGAAACAAGATAGGTCTCTTAGAAGTCCCCCATGTGGAGGTAAGCATAAAGCCTTTAACTTCGGTAGCCCTCGGCGTGGGTTTTCTGAACGCAGAACCCGATCACGATGCCATGTATCGCAAATACGTATTGGCATATCTTTTCAGGGGAGGCGTCTATCTTCCCCTTGCCCTTCAGGCGCTCAGACACTACGAGGGAAGGGACATCTTTATGAAACTTTCTTCCAAAGGTATAGAGGAGCTTCGCTACAGGGACGTGAAAATTCCCGTCTACGAGGGTAGGTTCCACAGGATAAATTTCTACAGACCGGAGGACCTTAAGGTGATCCCTGCGGTGGACGTCATAGAGGGAGAGGTTGATCCGTCCTTCTTTAAGGGAAAAGCCGTCTTTGTGGGGGCAACGGAGATAGGCATATACGACGTCAGACCCACACCCATAGATCCCGTCCTGCCGGGGGTTTTCCTGCACGCAATGACCTTTTCAAACTTCAGGGCTTTCCACTTTATCTACTCAAACAGGCTTGCGGATGTTCTTACGTTGCTTCTGTGCACTCTCGTTCCAGCTCTTAGTATCTCCCTGAGGGATATAAAAAGGAGGGTTATCATTTACGGCTTTTCCTTGATCCTCTTAGCGGTTGTAAGCTACGGTCTTTTTTCATTCCTTTCCTTTGACCTGAGCCTATTTTACGGTTCCCTTGCCTTCCTGCTTTCGGTGGTAACCTACGAGGGGTTGAACAGCTTCGTAGCTGAGAGGAACATAAAGGAACTCAGGAGAGCCTTTAGCAGCTACGTGTCCCCTCAGCTCCTTGAGATAATCACAAGGAATCCGGAAGCTCTCAAGCTCGGCGGGGAAAAGAGAACCGTTACCGTTTTGTTTTCCGACATAAGGGGGTTTACGGGTATCTCCGAGGGACTTCCCCCCGAAAAGCTCGTTGCTCTCCTGAACGAGTTCCTGACCCCCATGACGGACACCATCCTAAAAAACGGCGGAATGCTTGATAAGTATATAGGCGACGCCATAATGGCGCTTTTTAACGCTCCCGTAGACCTTGAGGACCATGCGGACAGAGCCTGCAGATCCGCCCTTGAGATGGTTTCCCTTCTGAAAGAGCTGAACGGAAAGTTCAAAAAAGAATACGGTGTTGAGCTTAAAATAGGGGTAGGGATAAACACGGGGGAGGCGGTAGTCGGAAACATGGGTTCTCGCCAGAGGTTTGACTACACCGCCATAGGGGACACCGTAAACTTGGCTTCAAGGCTGGAAGGTCTCAACAAGCTCTATAAAACGGAAATCCTGCTGAGTGAATTTACAAAGGAGCACCTTAGAGAAGGGTTCCTTCTCAGGAGAATCGACAGGGTGGTGGTAAAGGGAAGAAAGGGAGCGGTCTTGGTCTATGAACTGCTTGAGGACACCGAGAGGAATAGAAGGCTCGCCAAAGTCTTTGAACAAGCCCTTGATATTTACTTTAAGGGGGACTTTGAGGAGGCGAAGTTACTCTTTGAGGAGATAAGCCTTGAATTCGGGGATGAAACCAGCCTTGTCTTTGCCAACAGGTGCAAAGAACTTATTAAAAACCCTCCCGCCCGCTGGGAAGGGGTCTACGTGGCGAGGGAAAAGTGATGAAGGTAAAGGTTCTCGGCGCTTACGGGGGCAGATACAAAGATTTCGGGACCACCTGCCTTCAGCTTTCGGACAGCCTGCTTATAGATGCGGGTAACATAATGCGCTCCCTCGGAGAGGGATGCCTTTCCGTCAACCACATACTCCTTACCCACGCCCACCTTGACCACATAGTGGACATACCCTTCCTGATAGACTACACCTTCAAGTTCAGGGAAAACCCCCTCCACATATACGGTCACCAAAAGACCCTCAAAGCGGTAAAGGACTACATAATGAACTGGAACATATGGCCCGAGTTTAGCTCCATAAAGCTGATAAACTCCGGAGACTATGCGGTAAACTACGTGACCCTGTGGGAAGGGAAAACCTTTAAGTTAGACTCCTTCAGAATAACCCCTTTCCCCAGCAACCACACGGTGCCCACCTTCGGCTACGTGATAAAGCAAAACTCCAAGGGCATACTCTTTACCGGAGACACTTACAAAAACCCGAAGGTTTGGGAAATGGTAAACGAAGATCCCCAGATAAAGGCGGTTATAACGGAAATTTCCTTCCCCAGCTATATGCACAACCTTGCGGAGGTCAGCAAACACCACACGCCCAAAACCCTTCACGAAGAGATAAAAAACTATCTGAAAAGGGAGGATGTGGACATTTACGTTATCCACTTGAAACCCAACTCCCTTGAGGAGCTGAAAAAGGAAATCAAAGAGATGTTACCCGAGGTTACGATATTGGAAGAGGGTGACGAGATTATAATATAGGAGGTTTAGGTATGGAAACCGCCAAGCTATCGGAGGATCTTGTTAACCTACTCAAGAGCAAAGGGAGGGAAGAAAGCTACAAGCTCGGCGACATAGTCATTGAAGAGGGGCAAGAGTCGGACTCAATCTTCATAATTGAAAAGGGCTACGTAAACATTACAAAAAAGGATCCCATGGGTAACGACGTTCTGATAGGAACTGCCGGTCCGGGTTCAATAATCGGGGAGATGGGGGTGTTCATGGGCATAGAAAGGACCGCTACAGTTAGGGCTGTGTCGGATCTCAAAGTAATAGTATTTCACAGGGACGAGTTTCTCAGGGTAGTAAGCGAACTTCCCGAGATTTCCGCTTACCTTATACAGGTTCTTACCAAGAGGATTTACAACCTCAACCGAAGGCTGATAAATGCCATAAATTCTAAGTTGATGATAGTGATGGGTCACTACATCCTCGAAAAGCTAAGGGAGGTGCCTGAATTTCAAGAGGAAGGTCTTATCTCCTTTGACCTTTCTACTGCCGCCCTTGAAACGGGTCTTGACCTTGAAAAGGTGGTAACCGCCCTAAACAACCTCGCCAAAGCTGGTGTCATTGAGGATTACCGTCTGGTATCGGAGATTGTAGAAGGGGATCAGGAAGAGGAAGAAAACAGGACTGTGGCTCAGCTGAGGGCTGACCCCCACCAGCTGAGATCCTACCTTAAGACTATATCCTATGTCTGAGGTTATGAGCGAAATATACGCTTTGGGCACCAACTTCAAAACCGCTCCCGTTGAAGTCCGAGAGAAGCTCGCCTGCAAAACCGAAGACCTCCCGGATCTACTAAGAGAGCTTAAGGTAAAGTCGGGAGTTGAAGAGCTTTGTATCCTTTCCACCTGCAACAGGGTTGAACTCTACACGGTATCCCCCTCCGAGGGAAATGTTGAACTTTTGAAAGAGGAGTTTCTTAAACTGAAGGGGTCTCCTAAGGCGGGTAAATACACCTTCATAAAAAAGGGTGAGGAGGCGGTATTTCACGTTTTTAAGGTGGCTTCAAGTCTTGACTCCATGGTCGTGGGAGAGCCCCAGATAGTTGCCCAGTTCAAAGAGTCCTTTCAGGTAGCACGCAAGGCGGGAACGGTCGGAAAGATTTTGAACAGACTCTTTGAAAAGGCTCTGAAGGCTTCCAAGAGGGTAAGGGTGGAAACGGGTATAAGCAGAAACGCTGTATCCGTCAGCTACGCCGCCGTTGAGCTTGCCAAGAAGATCTTCGGTGATCTGAGAGATGCAAAGGTTCTCCTTGTGGGCGCAGGTGAGATGGGAGAGCTTGCGGTCAACTACCTTCGTAGGCATGGTTGTAGACTGTTTATAACCAACAGGACCTACGAGAGGGCACTCAGGCTTTCCCAGAGGCTCGGCGGAAACGCCCTCCGCTTTGAAGAGATGGAGAGTTACCTACCCACTTTGGACATAGTTATAGTCTCCACAGGGGCACCGGGCTATGTGATAACCAAGGAGATGGTCAAAAGGGCAATGAAAAAGAGAAACTACGATCCTATGTTCTTTATAGACATCTCCGTCCCCCGTAACATAGACCCTGAAGTGGGCAGTATTGACGAGGTCTTTTTATACGATATAGATGACCTCAAGGAGGTAGTTGAAAACAACCTCAAAGACAGGCTCAGGGAAGCTAAAAGGGGGGAAATAATCCTTTGGGACGAAGTTAAAAAGTTTATGCTCTGGCTTGAAAGCCTGAAGGTTGAACCCCTGATCCTCAAGCTCAAGCTTTTGGTTCGTGAAAGGGAAAAGGAAAGTCCCTACGTGAGAAAGATCGTTCACAGAGCGATCAAGGAGATGAAAAGAAACCCGGAGGCGGCATCTATAATATTGAGAATATTCCAAGAGGAGGTTGAGGATGTCCACGGAAGAGAAGGCTTATCCTATGTCTATAACCGAGTTGATGGAACTTGAAGGTGAGCACGCCATAAGGGCTTACGTCCTCATAAAGGCGGACCCCAGAGAGATCCCCTCGATAATGCTTGCCCTGTCCACCTTTGAAGGGGTAAAGACTGCGGACGTTGTCACAGGTCCCTACGACATAATAGTCTTTGTGGAGGTTCCCAACCAAGACGAACTGGGAAGGCTCGTTATCAACAAGATCCACTCCCTTGAGGGAGTCAGGGAAGCCCTCACCTGCGTGGTAGTCAGGATATGAACTTTCCCAAGGTCATAGAGGAAGAGGACAGGATAATAGTTATATATTCGGATAAACCCATCCACTCCCAAGAGGAAGACGACGGGATTCTCATCTTCTATTCACGGGAGGGAGACGTTGTTAAGATTATTATTCCCAAAGATGACGAGCACCGCCTCATTTTCATCTGATGCCTTCTTCATTGAGGGAGGCACCACTCTGCGGGGATCTGTCAGGGTTTCAGGTTCAAAAAACGCGACCCTCCCCATAATGTTTGCCTCACTCCTGACGGAGGAAGAATGTACCGTAGAGGATGTCCCCGACCTGCTTGATATAAAAACCGCCTGCGAGCTTCTTACCAACTTGGGAGCTTCCTACGAGAGGAGCGGAAAGGTTTTGGTTTTTAATGCCTCCGATCTTAAGTCCTGCGAAGCTCCCAAAGAGATAGTCAGGAAGATGAGAGCATCGGTTCTCAGCATGGGACCTCTGCTTGCTCGCTTCAAAAAGGCAAAGGTAGCTCTACCGGGCGGGTGCTCCATAGGGGCAAGACCCATAGACCAGCACCTCAAGTTCTTTGAAAGGGCAGGTGCAAAGGTTTCCATAAAAGAGGGCTACGTTTTTTTGGAGGTTGAAAGCTTAGAACCCGTTGAATTTACCTTTGACCTTATAACCGTTACCGGGACGGAGAATGCGCTCCTTTACTTGAGCCGTGTTGAGGGGAGGAGCGTTCTCAGAAACATAGCCCTTGAACCGGAAGTCATGGACCTAGTAGAGGTTTTAAAGAAGATGGGGGCAAAGATAGAAGTCGAAGACAGAACAGCTATCGTGGAGGGGTCCGAAGAGCTTGGGGGTTTTACCCACAGGGTTATCCCCGACAGGATAGAAGCCGGAACCCTGATGGTGGCAATAGCCATGACCGGCGGTGAAGGAACCCTTGAGAATGTGAACCCCAACCACCTCGGGGCGGTAATTGAAAAGCTCACCGAATCGGGGGCAAAGGTAAAGGCTTTCTCCGAAAGCAAACTTTACGTTAAAGGACCTGCCTACAAACCGCTAACTATACACACGAGGGAGTATCCGGGTTTTCCCACCGACATGCAGGCTCAGTTTATGGCTATGCTGTCTGTTGTTGAAGGTGTCTCCCAAATATACGAGAACATCTTTGAAAAGAGGTTCCAGCACGCCCACGAGCTTAAGAAGATGGGAGCCGACATAATCCTTGAGGGTAGAAAGGCAACCGTAAAAGGTGTGGAAAAACTAAAGGGAACCGTTGTAAAGTCAACGGATCTTAGGGCTTCCGCTTCCTTGGTGCTTGCTGGTCTTATAGCGGAAGGGTGCACCACAGTTACCGATATATACCACCTTGACAGGGGTTATGAAAGACTTGAGGAAAAGTTAAAGGGCTTGGGAGCCTGCATAGAGAGGCTCCCCGCCTTGGTTAGCTGATCTGAACCTTAGCTTCGCGGGTGACCTTTACCTTGGGAAGGCGTATCTCAAGGACTCCGTCCTTATACTGGGCTTTGGCTTCTTCCGCTTTCACCTCTGCTGGTAGAGGTATTACCCTTTCAATCTTTCCGTAGAACCTCTCTATTCTGTGGATGTTTTCGGTTTTCTCTTCTCTTTCTTCTTTCCTCTCGGCTCTGATTTGGACGGTGTTCTCCTTGATGGTTATGTCTATGTCCTCCTTCTTAACTCCGGGAAGTTCTGCCTTTACGACCACTTCGGTATCGGTCTCATAGACATCCACCGGCGGTGCGAGGACCTCTTCTCTATCTGCGGTTGTAGGAAGAACATCCTCTAAAAGCCTATCAAATTCTCTCCTTATTCTCTCAAGCTCCGCAAAGGGGCTCCAAACCGCCAATCCTCTCCTCATCTCTTCCACCTCCTTTACATTAGTTTTCTAATATAATTTTAGTCTGTTATTATAAAGTTGTCAACCCCAAACCGAAACCTGCTGTAAAATCCCTGCTCCACCAAGGAGCCAACGACTTGAAGAGTTTTTCCTTCTTACAGCTCCTTGTTTAAACCCTCTATGTAGAGCCTCTCCATTATCTTCCTCGCTATGGGGGCGGCTACCTTACCTCCAGACTCCCCGTGTTCTACCAAGACACCTATGATGAAGACGGGATCCCTGTAAGGGGCAAAGCCTATAAACCAAGCGTGATCCCTCAACCTCCATGGAAG
>WFYH01000121.1 GCA_015490215.1 Aquificaceae bacterium | reverse complement strand
TCGGGAAGAAGGAAAAGGCAGGCGAAGATACGGTAAGGAGAGCAGCCGGAATAGCGGTAAAGAGGCTGAAAAAAGACAAGGTAAAGGAGGTCCTCTTGCTCCTGCCCCCCAGAAGTGCAGAAAGGTTCTCACAGGCGGTTGCGGAGGGTGCAGTTCTCGGGAGCTACACCTTTGACAAATACAAGTCCAAAAAGGAGGAAGAGGCTAAGCTTGAGAGGGTAGTTATAGCGAATGGGGACGAAGAAGCGGTAAGGAAAGGGGTAATCCTAGCAGAAGCTCAAAACTATACCCGCTCTCTGGTAAACGAGCCGGGAAACGTAATAAACCCCATTACCCTCGCTCAAGAGGCGGAAAAGCTCGCCAAAGAGTATGGTCTTGAGTGCAAGATCTACAACGAAAAGCAAATTCAAGAGATGGGAATGCTCGCCCTGTGGAGCGTAGGCAAGGGATCTGCCACACCGCCGAGGTTTATACACCTTACCTACAAACCCAAAGGGAAGGCAAAAGACAAGATAGCCATAGTGGGAAAGGGGCTTACCTTTGACAGCGGGGGGCTGAACATAAAACCCGGTGACTACATGAGAACTATGAAAATGGATAAGTCCGGCGCCTGTGCGGTGCTTGGGATAATGAAGGCTGTAGCCCAGCTCAAGCCCGATATAGAAGTTCACGGAATAATAGGCGCCGCAGAGAACATGCCCTCCGGAAGCGCCTACAGACCTGACGACATAATAAGGGCTAAAAACGGCAAATACATAGAGATAGATAATACCGATGCCGAAGGTAGGGTTACCTTGGCGGATGCCCTCTCTTATGCCTCGGAGCTTAAACCCTCCAAGATAATAGACATGGCAACCCTCACGGGTGCGTGCATGGTTGCCCTCGGGGAGTATACCGCCGGCCTGTTTACCAACGCTTCGGACTTTGCGGAGGAGATCAAAAAGATAGCCCGAAGAACCGGTGAAAGGGTTTGGGAACTTCCCATGGACGATGAGAGGCTCAGGAAGAAGATAAAGAAAGGGCCAGCGGACGTAGTAAATACGGGCGGAAGATACGGAGGTGCCATAACTGCAGCCATGTTCCTTGAAGAGTTCGTCGGTGAAGGCATAAAGTGGGTGCACTTGGACATAGCAGGTCCTGCATGGTCTAAAGAGGATTACGGTTACTACTCGCAGGGTGCAACGGGTTTTGGCGTGAGAACTTGCGTTGAGTATCTGCTGAGTGTGGGCGCTTGACCTTAGTAAAAGGTTCCTTCTTGAAGAGCCGAGGGTAAACCTTACAAAGCCTGCTCTTTGGGTTCACTGCGCAAGTGTAGGAGAGTTCAACACGGTTCGCCCTCTGCTGGAAGAACTTAGGAAGGACTTTTCTGTCGTCCTCACTTACTTCTCTCCAAGGGCAAAGGACTACCTTGAAAAACGTAAAGATATGGTGGACTTTCTCTTTCCTCTTCCTGCGGATTTGCCCTTCCTTGTGAAGAGGTTTGAAAGGGCTATAAAACCTAAAGCTCTGCTCGTGGTTGAAAGGGAGCTTTGGATTTCTTTGATCAAGGCTACCTACTGCAAAAAGATCCTTTTGAACGCCTACGCCAAAGGTTCCTTTCTTGAAAGGCTATTGGTGGAAGAATACGATCTTATACTCGCAAGAACTCATGAAGATAAAAGGGTGTTTGAAAGTCTTGGGGCTAGAAGAGTTGAAGTGTGCGGTAACCTCAAGCTGGTAGGCTGGGAAGGACCCCCTCCGCCTGTTAATTTGCCCAAAGGCTTTAAGTATCTGGTGGCGGGCAGCACGCACCGTGGAGAGGAAGAGATTATCCTTGATGCCTTTGAATTTCTAAAAAGGGAGAAGGAAGACCTGAGGCTTGTGATAGCCCCCCGTCACATATCAAGGGCAGAAGAGGTAAGGAACTTAGTTCGGAAAAGGGACATGAAGGTGTCCCTGAGAACGGAGGAAGGGGAAGATTGGGAGGTGTTGGTGGTAAACACCCTCGGCGAACTGAGGGGTTTCTACTGTGAAGGTGATATAGCCTTCGTAGGCGGAACCTTCGTTCCCGTGGGCGGACACAACCTCCTTGAACCTGCCTTCTGCTCAAAGCCAGTCCTATTCGGTCCCCACACCAAAAAGGTTGAGGACATAAAGGAAATTCTCTTGAGGTTCGGCTACGGATTTCCCGTAGGCTCCCCGTGGGAACTTTACCGCACCGCTAAAGATTTGCTGGAAAAGGGTTTTAAACCACTTGGTGACCTGAAGGAGCTTTCCCTTAAGGTAAAGGATTGCTACCTAAGATCTCTTAGGGGAGAGCTTTAAAAGCTCTGCCATGTGCTCC
>WFYH01000120.1 GCA_015490215.1 Aquificaceae bacterium | reverse complement strand
CTCAAAGACCTCTCCTTTTGTGGATGTGAGGGGAGTTCAGAAGAAGAGAGACAAAAGCCTCTGTGAGGGGGAGAGGGAGGGGAACCTTTTTAGGGACAAGGTTTTGAAGAAGGTATTTCACGCAGATCTTGTAGGAGCATTGAACATATTGAGGGTAGGAGCGAAGCTCCTGAGACTTGGTTTTTACGAGAACCTGAAGGAGCTTTTTATCAAGCTTTGCAATCCGGTAAGGCTAAAGCTAATGGAACTTTTCTTCAAAGTAACCCCTGAGTCCCTTTTTGGGATAGGGGGTAGTAGACATGGGTTGAGCCTGAGGACTGTGGAATCTAATCATTTGAACATATTTGGTTCCTGATCCCCAGTTCTCAGGCACCTACCTACTCAACATAGGTCCGCACTCGGAAGTGTTTAAGTAAGAGCCTCTTGAAATTTGGGCTACCTGCCCGTGCAACACTTCGCCTTGCCTTGGAGCCTCCGAGACACCAAAATTATTACTATGAGTAAGAAATTCTTCATAAAGACTTTTGGATGCCAGATGAACTTTAACGACTCGGAGAGGATACGGGGTATACTGCGCACCCTTGGCTATGAACCCACCGACAGGTGGGAAGAGGCTGATCTGATCCTGTTGAACACCTGCACCATAAGGGAAAAGCCCGACCAGAAAGTTCTTACCCATTTGGGTGAATACAAGAAGATAAAGGAGAAAAACCCCAACGCCCTTATAGCGGTGTCGGGTTGCCTCGCCCAGAGGGCGGGTTGGGAGCTGGTGCAGAAGGCACCTGTTATAGACATAATGTTCTCCTCCTTTAATATGCATCAGCTACCAGAGCTTATAAATCAGGCGCAGGCTGGCTACAAAGCCATAGCCATCCTTGAAACCCCTCCCGAGGACGAGGACAAAGTTTGGGAGTATCCCGTGGAAAGGGACAACCCCTATTGCGCTTACGTGACCATCATAAAGGGATGCGACAAAGACTGCACCTACTGTGTGGTTCCCAGAACACGGGGAAGGGAGCGCTCAAGACCTATGGAAAGCATCCTTGAAGAGGTAAAAAGGCTCGTAGACGACGGCGTTCGTGAGATACACCTCCTCGGTCAGAACGTAACCGCTTGGGGTAAGGATCTGCCAAAACCCATACCCTTCTCCGAACTCCTTTACGAGGTTTCAAAGATAGAAGGTGTTGAAAGGATAAGGTTTACCACGGGACATCCGATAGATCTGACCGACGATATCATAGAGGCAATGGCGACCATACCCCAAGTTTGCGATGCCCTTCACCTTCCCTTCCAAGCCGGCTCCAACAGGATACTTGAGCTTATGGACAGGAAATACACCAAAGAGTTCTATTTGGAACTCACCCAAAAGCTCAAGGAGAAAGTAAAAGGTATAGCCTTGTCAACGGACATAATCGTCGGTTTTCCTACCGAAACGGAAGAAGACTTTGAGCACACCCTTGACGTGGTCAGAAAGGTCAGATTTGAGCAGATATTCTCCTTTAAGTTCTCACCCAGACCCGGAACACCCGCCAAGGATATGGAACCCCAAGTTCCGGATGACGTGAAGATTGAAAGGATGAAGAGACTCCTTGACCTGCAGAAGGAAATCTCTTCCGAACTCGCCCAGAGGTATCTTAAAGGGACTTGGGAGGTGCTCATAGAGGAGAAGAGGGGTGATGACATCTACGTGGGAAGGACGACCACAAACAAGTGGGCAACCGTAAAGGCTAAAGAGGATATCATCGGGAAGCTGGTAAGGGTAAAGGTCTACAAGGCAACACCCTTCAACTTGGACTGTGAGCTTGTGGAGGTAGTCAGATGATAGAGATGGTGGTACACGGGATAACCCTTGACCCGGTATCCCAGATGCCTATAGTGGTTCTGAAGGCTAAAGACAACGAAGAAACCATACTCCCTATCTGGATTGGAGCCTTTGAAGCAAACGGTATAGCTATGAAGCTCCAAGAGGTGGAACCTCCGAGACCTATGACCTATGATCTCATGAAAACCATAATCACCTCCATGGGGGGAACCGTAGACAGGGTGGTTATTAACGACCTCAGGGACAGCACCTACTATGCGGAGATATACATAGTTCAGGGAAACAACACCCTCGTTATAGACTCAAGACCGAGCGATGCCATAAATCTCGCCCTGCGCTTCGGTGCACCCATCTTCGTTGAGGAGGAGGTTTTGGAAAAGTCCGAGGTCCCTAAGCCAGAAGAGGATGAGGAGAAGAAGCAGTTAAGAGAGTGGCTTGAAAACATAAAACCAGACGATTTTGAAATAGGCGGAGAGAGAAGCTAACCTTTTTCTGATTTTGTAGTTCACACTTCTGTCCCTATACCCCTTTAGTCTGCAGCCCCTTAGGAATGGTTGTTTAGAATATTAGTCTCCTATTGTCAAATTATCTGTGTGGAATTATATTAAAAATTGCAGGAGGGTTGCCGAATGAGGTTCACAAGTGAAGAGGCTAAGAGGTTCTTTGAGGAAGGTTACAACTACCAGATGATGGGTAATATAGACAAGGCTATAGAGTTTTACAAAAAGTCTATAGAGGTGGAACCCACCGCTCAAGCTTACACGTTTTTGGGTTGGGCTTACAGCATGAAGAGGGACTTTGAAAAGGCTATTGAATACTGTAAGAAAGCCATAGAACTTGATCCCGATTACGGAAATCCCTACAACGACATAGGAGCTTACCTGATAGAGATGGGGAGGTTCAAGGAAGCGGTGCCATGGCTTAAAAGGGCCATAGTGGCGAAAAACTATGAGTCAAGACACTTTCCCCATATGAACCTTGCAAAGGCGTATATGCTCATGGGTAAACTCTACGATGCCCTAAAGGAAGTAAACTTAGCTCTGGAGATAGAACCCAACTACAAGCCTGCGATCGCCCTCAGGCACCAGATCTTAGGAATGCTCAATTAAGCGCAGGATGTCTTCAGGCTTTGATAGTTTGAAATCCGGTTCTGCTCCGTTTAGTTTTACGTATCCCCAAAGGGCAAGAGCGGTCTTTGTTCCCGCACCTCTGCCTGCATCTATATCCGCCTGTGTGTCTCCTACTATCAGCGAAAGGGAAGGTTCTACTTTCAGATAGCTAAGGGTCTTTACTACTGGTAAGGGTGAAGGTTTTTTCTCTTCAAAAGTATCTCCGCCCGCTACAAAATCAAAGAACTCCTTCAGATTGAGCTTTTTCAGTATTTCCATGGTAACGTCGCTGAGCTTGTTGGTTACAACCGCCAGCTTTAATCCACGGGATTTTAGATCTTTCAATACTTCCGGAATCCCTTCATAGGGCTTTGTGTAAACTACAGGGTTTGAAAGGTAGTGTTTTCGAAATATCTCTACATGTTCTTCCCTGAAATCCTCTCCCAAGACCTTTTCAAGGAGAGCCCTTGCACCGCCTCCGACGAGCTTTCTAACATCTGAGGGAATTCTGTCAGTCATGTTCAGATCTCTTAAGGTTTTTTCAAGGGCAAGGGCTATGTCGTCCGCAGAGTCTATAAGGGTTCCGTCAAGGTCAAAGAGGATAGCTTTCATGCACAGCCTTTTCTCTTCACGTAGCTGTTTACGTCCTCCTGCTTGTAGGCACCTGTCTTGACATAGTCTATTATGCACACGAGCTGATTAGGGTATAGGTAGCCCGGTATCTGCAGGATTATGTTTCCCTGCTTGTCGTAGAAGATCAGGTTCGGAAAGGAGAGAGCGTTGAGGGTCTTGGCAAGTTCGTTTTCCGTCATCTCCACGATCTTTCCACCGAAGTTTGCCTTAACGGGGGTGTAGCTCTCGTAGAGTATCTTAAAGAGGTCTATATCCTTGAGGGCTTCCTGCAGAGCCTTTTCCGTTTTTATGTCCTTGTCAAGCTGTTTGCAGTATATACAGCTTTTGCTTTCCACTATCAGGAGGGCGTAATCCTTTTTGGGGATTATCACCTTCTTCTCTACGCTCTCGATAGTTTGCTGAACCTGTTCCACCTTGCTTGAGCTTTCACAGGCTACCGTTAAGAGCGCAACCAAAACCACCCATACGAACCTGAGCGTAACTCTCATGATATTTAAAAGATATCCGATTCCCGAAAACTAATCCACCCGAACTATCCGAGTCGTCTATCATTTGCAACCTACTCTTGCAATTAAAAGCTTGCAAAAGGCAGGAAGTTTATGTATTATCTATATCAGCTTTAATTCCTTTTGGGAGGGTTGTGCTATGACGAAAGCTGAGCTTGTTGCCGAGATAGCTAAGCAGGCGGGCATCACCAAGAAGGAGGCAGATGCCGCCCTCAAGGCAGCTGTGGCAGCCATCTCTAAAGCCCTCAAGAACGGAGAGAGGGTTGCCATACCCGGACTCGGAATCTTTACCGTTAAGCAGAGAGCTGCCAGAAAGGGAAGGAATCCCAGAACGGGAGAGG
>WFYH01000119.1 GCA_015490215.1 Aquificaceae bacterium | reverse complement strand
TGAAAAAGCAGATAGAGAGCAAAGCTATCTCACAAAAGGCGAAGGAGGAGAAGATAAAGGAGTATCAAAAGATAGAGAATGAAGTTCGCCAGCTTCAGGCAAAGGCACAGGCGGAGCTAAATCAGATGAAGCAGAGGCTTGAGAACATGGTCTTTAACAGGGTAAAAGAGGCGGCGGAAAAGGTTGCCCACGAGAAAGGATACTCGGGTGTGGTTGACTGCGCCGTTTTCCTCTACAGGGAAGCGAGCATGGACATAACCACCGAGATAATAGAGCTTATAGACGCCAATGTCAGCACAAAAAGTGAGTAAAATTAGATAGCATGTTTGAGGGATCAATCGTAGCCCTGATAACCCCCTTCAAAGATGGAGAAGTTGATTACGAGGCTCTGAAGAAGCTTATAGACTTTCATGTAGACAACGGAACCGATGCCATCTTGGTTTGCGGAACCACCGGAGAGTCCCCAACCCTTACCTTTGAAGAGCACGATAAGGTTGTAGAGTTTGCGGTAAAGTATGCGGCGGGGCGGATAAAGGTCATAGCGGGCACTGGGGCGAACGCCACCCACGAGGCGGTTCACCTTACCGCCCACGCAAAAGAGGTAGGAGCCGATGCCGCCCTCTTGGTGGTTCCTTACTACAACAAGCCTACCCAAAACGGTCTGTATGAGCATTTTGCCACCGTAGCCCAAGAGGTAGACATTCCTATAATCCTCTACAACATTCCCTCAAGGACCGGCGTAGAGATAGCTGTTGATACCGTATACAGACTCGTGTCCAAGTATCCCAACATAGTGGGTTCAAAAGAGTCCACCCCTAACATGGACAGGATCTCGGAACTGCGCAGGAGGCTCGGGGACAACTTTTCAATCCTGTCGGGAGACGACAGCCTGACTCTGCCCATGATGGCGCTCGGGGCAAAGGGAGTGGTTTCCGTGGCTAACAACATAGTCCCTAAGGAGGTAAAGGCTCTCACAAGCTACGCCTTGGAGGGCAACTTTGAAAAGGCTCGTCAGATGCACTACCACCTCTATGAACTCTTTAAGGTTCTCTTCATAGAGACTAACCCCATTCCTGTAAAGACAGCCTGCTGGATGCTCGGCATGTGCGAAAAGGAGTTTAGGCTTCCCCTCTGTGAGATGAAGCCCGAAAACGAGCAGAAACTGAGGGAGGTTCTGAAAAAATACAACCTGCCGGTAGTTAACTGATGCGATTTGCCATTTGCGTCTTCCCCGGGTCCAACTGCGATTACGATACTTTGCACGTTGTCAAAAACGTCCTTGAACAGCCCGCCGAGTTTGTGTTCCACGATGAAAGGGATCTTTCAGGTTACGACTGCGTTATTCTGCCCGGCGGATTTTCTTTTGGGGACTATCTGAGACCCGGAGCACTTGCTGCCAAGACCCCCTTAGCGGAAGCGGTGTATGAATTTGCTCAAAGGGGGGGATTAGTTTTGGGTATATGCAACGGCTTTCAGATCCTTACCGAACTTCACCTACTTCCGGGTGCACTGCTTCCTAATCTGAACATGCGCTTTGTCTGCAAAGAGGTGTTTCTCAGGGTTGAAAAGGGGAATACCCACCTTACGAGAAAGCTCTCGGAAGGCGACGTTCTGCGTATACCCATCGCCCACCACGACGGCAGATACTATGTCCCTGAGGAAGAGCTTAAGGTTATGGAAGAAAGGGGACAGATCCTTTTCAGGTATACCGACAGGGAGGGCAACCCAACCGAGGAAGCCAATCCCAACGGTTCCGTTTCAAATATAGCGGGGGTTATGAACAAAGAGGGTAACGTCTTCGGTATGATGCCCCACCCGGAGAGGGCTTCCGAAGATATACTCGGTAGCCACGACGGACTCCTTCTTTGGCACTCCCTCATAAGCTCTTAAGTTATGCTCCTAATAAAGGAGTCCCCCGAGGACTTTGTGGTAAAGGAGGTAGCAGATTTTGACCTCAAAGGCAGCGGGGAGCACGCCTACTTTAAACTCTGGAAGAAGAACCTGACCACCTTTGAAGCGGTAAAGGAGGTCGCAAAGCTTTTAAAGGTGAAAAAAAGTAACATAAGCTTTGCAGGTCTCAAGGACAAAAGGGCGGTAACCGAGCAGTTCATATCTGTAAAAGGGCTTAAGGATGTAAAGGAGATCTCGGAAGAAAACCTGAAGCTAACCTTCCTCGGCTATTCGGACAGACCGATAAGGATAGGTGACATAAAAGGGAACGTCTTCAGGGTAAAGGTAAAGAGCACGAAGAGGCTCAGCAAAAGTAAGCTAATTGAATCCGCTGATCTGGTGAAAGCCTACGGGTTTGAAAACTACTTCGGTGAGCAGAGGTTCGGATCGGTAAGATACGCTCAGGACTTCATAACGAGGTATCTCCTCAGGAACGATTACGAAGGTGCTCTGAAGGAATACCTGACCGCAATGAACGACAAAAGACGCAGAAAAGCCCTCCTTAAGGCTTGGGGGAGGTGGAAAGAGTTTTTAAAGCTCCTTCCAAGCAGAAACTCCGAAGAGGCAAAGATCGTAAGGAACCTCTCTTCGGGTATGTCCTTCAGGGAAGC
>WFYH01000118.1 GCA_015490215.1 Aquificaceae bacterium | reverse complement strand
TATCCCTTATAAGCTCTACGAGCTCCTTTGCATATTTACAGGCACCCTGCGGTGGTCTGAAATCGGGCTTGTCTCTGGGAACGTCACCCCTCAGGGCAAGGATGTTCTCTATGCCCATTTCCTTGTAATCCTGCAGTATATCTAAAAGCTCTTTCCTTGTGTGGGCTATGCATGTGAGATGCGCCATAACCGTGAGACCCTCTTCCTCATGAATTTTCCTTACTATCTCCCTTGTCCTGTCCCTAGTGGAACCGCCCGCCCCGTAGGTTACCGAAACGAAGGTAGGCTTGAGCTTCTTTAACTCGTCTATAGTTTCAAAGAGCTGCCTCTCGCCTTCGGGAGTCTTCGGAGGGAAGAATTCAAAGGAGACGCTGAACTTTCTTTCTTTGAGAAGGTCCCCTATTTTCAATGCCACACCTCCACAGGAATAGGATTTTACCCCTTAAGGGAAACTTTAACACCGAAGAGCAAAAGCTGATGAATTATAACGAGCAGTGCTATAAGGTAGTAAACCTGCGTATGGGTTCTCACCCAAAGCAGTGCTGCCCAAAAAGCTACAGAAGCCATCGGGATCATAGTAAATGTGTTTACCAGATTGAGGATCCTGTCCCTCCTTATCCTTTTCTTGCGGATCTCTTCCGATACCTTCTCTTCCGTATCCAGCCAGTAGTTTTCAAACTCTATAAGCAAGTACTTTCCTCTTTCCTTGGTGAGCAAAGACCCTTCCGTAAAGGAAAACCGCCCCATACCCTCGTATTTAGCCTTTTGTGCCACTATATTTGTGTTCTTATACTTAAGGAAGACGTTTTTCAGCTCTCCATCTTTCCTATCCCCTGCATAGAGGACAAGATCGCCCGCCGATAGAAAGGTCTTCAAAGGAACATTTTGAAAGAGCCTATCTTTGTATTCCAAAAGAAGACCCCTGCGTACGAAGGAAACGTGCTCTTCAAAGGAAAAAAAGGACAGGAGCAGCGAGAGTAAAAAAAACAAAACCATGGGGACAAGAAACCTTCTAAATAGGAAGTAAGGAGACTTTCCGAAAGAGTATAGGATATGAAGGTGTTTTCTCTCTTTAAGGTCGTAAGCGGTCAGAGCAACCGAGGCTATAAGTCCATCCGTTAGGAAGAAGAAGGTATAGTGAAAAAACCACACGACAAAGAACATGAAGGAACTTGAAAAGGGCAAACCGAAAAGGATGAAACCGAACCTGAATATTTGAACCATAAGCAGTATAAGGGCCATAATAAGGGCAACCGCATAGGTGGTTTTTGTAACCCTCCAGAGGATCAGATTTCCGAACATCAGAACCTTTCAAGGGCTGGATTTATAGGAACCTCTCCGTATCTGGCTCCCTCCACGATAACCTTTCTGCCCTCTATTTTCACCCTTCTCTCTGCAAACCACTGCACCGTTTGGGGGAGAATGCGGTGTTCGTAGGATAGGATCCTATCCGCTAAACTTTCAGCGGTATCCTCCGGAAGTACCGGAACTACCGCCTGAACTATCGGTGGTCCCCCGTCCACACTTTCATCCACAAGGTGAACCGTGCAACCCGACAGCTTTGCTCCGAACTCAACCGCCTGCCTTTGAGCCTCCAAACCCTGAAAGGCAGGGATGAGAGAGGGGTGTATATTTATCACCCTCTCCGGAAAAAAGTTTAGGAACTCTTTGGAAAGGATCCTCATAAAGCCGGCAAGGACCACAAGCTCAACGCCCCTCTCCTTAAGCTCTTGAGCCATAGCCCTTTCAAAGTCCTTCTTTGTTTTAAAGCTTTTTCTCTCAATAACTTTGAAGTTCACCCCATGCTTTTTACACCTTTCAAGGGCGTAAGCCTGAGGGTTGTCGGAGATAACCAGCTCTAAAGAAGCTTCTATCTTCCCTTCTCTGATACCGTCCATTATCGCCTGTAGGTTGGAACCCCTGCCCGAAACCAAAACGCCTATCCTAAGCATAACCGCCTCCACCGGGTGTCTCTATCCTTATCCTGTCCCCTCTTTTGAGTTTCACAGAAAACTTGGAGGGCATTTCCTCCTCTTTGCCGTTTTTTACAACTACGTTCCTACCTCTTTCGGCGGGTTTCCCTCCGAAAAGACCGTAAGGGGGGTATTTCCTTCGCTCCGACAGAACGGTAACGGTAGCTTCGGTCAGAAGCTCTATCTCCCTGACTATACCGTCGCCTCCCCTTCTTTTACCCCTTCCACCTGAATTTCTCCTTACCGAATACTCGGTCACCAAGAAGGGGTAGGAGTGTTCAAGGGCTTCTATGGGTGTGTTCATAGTGTTGGTCATGTGGGAGTGAACCGCACTCTCCCCGTCTCCATCTTTCCAAGCACCCATGCCACCCCCTATGGTCTCGTAGTAGGTGAAACTCTCTTCGGTTCGGGGATCTATACCTCCCACGGTAAGGTTGTTCATGGTCCCTTGACTGGCAGCTGGGATCTTATCTGGCAGAGCCTTAGAAAGCGCCCCCAACAAAACGTCAACTATCCTCTGGGATGTCTCCACATTTCCGCCCGATACTGGTGAGGGAAAAGTTGCATCCACAACGGTTCCCCTTTTGGTAACAACCTCTATGGGTCTGAAGCACCCGTCGTTGGTAGGTATATCCTCGGGCAGAAGGCATCTGAAAACGTAATATACCGCAGAAAGGGTTATGGACCTTACCGCGTTCATGGGACCTTCCACCTGAGGATCCGAATCGCTGAAGTCAACGGTTACTGAATCTCCTTTTTTTACCACCTTAACCCTTACGGCTATATCCTCTCTTCTGAGTCCGTCATCATCAAGAAAATCCGAAAAAGTATAAGTTCCGTCGGGTATCTCAGCAAGAACCTTCCTCATTACCCTTTCCGAGTAGTCCATAAGCTCTTTGCTTAACCTTTTAACCTCCTCTTTCCCATAGATATCTATAAGTTCCCTTAAACGTTTTATGCCCACCCTGTTTGCCATTATTTGCGCTTTAAGGTCTCCTTCCCTCTCATTCGGGGTCCTGACGTTTGCGGTGATGAGCCTTAAAACGTCCTCGTTTATTTTCCCCCTAACAATTATCTTTACGGGCGGGATTATAAGACCCTCCTGAAACAGGCTGTCAGCGAGGGGCATGGAGCCGTGGGTTATACCGCCCACATCCGCATGGTGCGCCCTGCAGGCTACGTAGAAGAGCCTTTCCTCCTCGTAAAATACGGGAGCAACTAGGGTAAGGTCGGGAAGGTGCGTTCCACCCCTGTAGGGGTCGTTGAGAAGGACCATGTCCCCCTCTTCCATATCCACGCTCTTTATAGCCTCCCTTACCGCACTGGACATGGATCCCAAGTGGACGGGTATGTGCTCCGCCTGAGCGATAAGCTGCCCTTCTTCCGTAAAGATGGCACAGGAGAGGTCTTTTCTTTCTTTGATATTGGGGGAAAAGGCGGTTCTTTGAAGGACGAGACCCATCTCCTCAGCAACAGAGGAGAGCTTATTCTTAAAAACCTCTAAGAGCAAAGAGGACATGAAATATAGTTTAGCGGAGTAATAGGAAGATCAGGGGGGAAAGGAGGGATCAAGCAACTTGAGCGGGTTCCCTCTCGCCCTCCTTAAGCCAGCGGAAACTCACATTAAAGAGTTTTGATATGTAGACGAGGGTAGCGTCGCAGGGTTCAAGCTTGCCGCTTTCAATTTCAGAGATCCTTGAGGCAGGCACACCTATCTTTTTGGCGAACTCATCAATGGAAAGTCCGTGCTCCTCCCTGAGTCTCCTTATCCTCTCTCCTACCATCTCAGCCACCCTCCTTTGGTTGGTTTTTATTATTAAATTATACGCCCGGAATAGCTTTAGCATACTCCTTGGCAAGGGTAAAGAGCCTTTTGGCTTTCTCTTTAGCTTTCTCTTTATCCCCTTCCGGAACGTGGGGATCATCAAGGAGAAAGCTAGTTACCTTTCCCCTGACGTAGGCACGGTAGCATTTAAAGAAGGGAAGAAATATGTCAAACTCGGGGTCGTCGGAGATAGTTCTGTATTCCCTCTCATAAATTTGGGCAAGGTCCTTTCTTCCGAAAAAGTCAAGTTCCATAGAAAGAAAGCACATATCGTTTATCACGTCCCCACACCTGAACCTGTCGTTGAACTCTATGCAGTCAAAGATACATACACCCTCTTTTAGGAAGGCTACATGCTCAAGCCTTATGTCCCCGTGACCGTCCCTTATCCTTCCCTCCTTTATCCTTTTGTAGAAGAGGTCTTCGTAAACTTCATAGAACCTATCGGTTTTTTCCTTTATGAAGGTGTAGTCCTCCTCGGAGATGGTAACGCCTATGTATTTTCTCGTTTGGTCAAAGTTTTCATCTGTGTTGAACTTCATAACTTCGGGTTTTCCGAACTCGTCCGCTCTTTCGGCACTTTTGTGAAACTCGGCAACTACATGGGCTACCCGCTTTATATCATCTTCGGATACATCTCCGAGTCTGTTTGCGAGTAAACTTTCATCGGGAATTCTCCTCATCTTAACCGCATACTCAACCACGTTGGAGTCGTCCTCAAGAACGGGTTCCCCGTTCTTTAAACTTATAGGAACCACGCCGAGATAAACCCACCTGCAGAGCCTTGAGTTCAGCTTTACCTCTTTATTGCAGTTTTCCCTCCTCTTCTCAAGGGTTGAGTAATCCAAAAAGCCGAAGTTAACAGGCTTTTTTATCTTGTAAACCTCATCTTCAAGGATTATCACCCATGAGGTGTGGGTTTGGACGAGTTTACCCCCGAGTTTTCCCGCAAGCGTTTCCGCTAAGTTCATACTTAAGGCTTATACCTCAGGACTTCTACCCACCTCTCCTTTATGTAAGGCAGAGGTTCCACCTTGAACTCTGGATATGTTTCTGGCTTTTGATCCTCAGCTTTGTAGACCTTGACCTTGGTGTCAAACCAAGCGAGGTGTCCCGTTATCGGGTCTCCGTAGAAGATCTCCCTCGTTCCTATCTTTATGGAGTGGGGGATAACGTGGTTGAGGAGGAACCCTTGATGGGCCTCTTCGGCATCTGGCTTTAACCCCCAAGCTCCCGCCATCTTACCTATCGCGTTCCAAGTCCAAACCGAGTTGGGTTCGGTAGCTTCGGTTAAGAACACCTGACACTTTACCTTACCTACCCTTGACTCAACCCATACCCAGTCAAGGTGTTTTATGCCGAGCTTTTCCGCGGTTTTGGGATTCATGTATAGGAAGTTTCTCGTAGATATCTGTCTGAGCCATGCATTCTGAGAGTCCCAAGAGTGATACATCCACTGGGG
>WFYH01000117.1 GCA_015490215.1 Aquificaceae bacterium | reverse complement strand
CACTCCGTTGCGGTCTCTTCCACTGACATAAGGCGCCCGGCTGCAATGCTCCAGCTTGAAAGACTCTCCGAGAAGATAGGGGTTCCTTACTACTCTTTTGAGGAAGGACTTTCCGCGGAAGAGATAGCGAATAGAGCCGTCCGCAGAGCACGGCAAGAGGGAGTGGATTACCTTCTCCTTGATACGGCTGGCAGACTCCACATAGACGAAGAGCTTATGGAGGAGCTAAAGAAAATAAAGGAAAAGGTCAATCCCTCGGAAATCCTGTATGTGGCCGACGCAATGCAAGGTCAAACCGCTCTTGAAACTGCAAAGACCTTCCACGAGCTGCTGGGGCTTACGGGAGTCGTCCTTACAAAGATGGATGGAGACGCAAGGGGAGGGTTGGCTCTGTCCGTAAGGGAGAGCCTCGGGGTCCCCATAAAGTTTATAGGTGTTGGAGAGAAGGTAGAGGACATAGAACCCTTCTATCCAGACAGAATAGCTCAAAGGATATTGGGGTTGGGTGATATCCAGTCTCTGGTGGAAAAGGCTCAGGAGGTTATACCCGAAGACAAGGCTCAACACCTATCCGCCAAGGTTATGGCGGGTGACTTTGACTTGGAAGATCTAAGAGAGATGCTCAGGATGATCCAACAGATGGGACCCCTTGACAAGCTCCTTGCCATGATACCCGGTATAGGTCCCCAGCTGAAAAACATAAAGGTGGACGAAAAGCAGTTTAAAAAGATAGAAGCCATAATAAACTCAATGACACCTGAAGAGAGGAGGAACCCCCGCATTATAAACATGAGCAGGAAAAAAAGAATAGCCAAGGGGAGCGGAACCTCCATCTCCGATGTGAACAAGGTTCTAAAGCGCTACGAAGAAATGAGGAAGATGATGCGCAAGCTCAAAAACGCGGGGGGTATGCCCGTTCCGAAGTTTCCCTTCAGCTTCGGCGGGTGGAGAAGGTAAAGAGCTAAATTAAACCTTTAAGATTTTTGTATATCTCAAGGGTAGCCCGTGATCTGTTTAGGGTGTAAAAGTGCAGTCCCGGGACGCCGTTTCGTATAAGGTCCTCACACTGCTTGGTGGCAAACTCTATACCTATCCTAGCTACCTCTTCGGGTTTGTCCTCTACGGGTTCCATCCTGTCTATCAGGGATTGGGGAATCGTTGCGCCGCACATGCTTGCAAACTTCTTTATCTGTTTAAAGTTAGTAATGGGCATTATGCCGGGAATTATGGGTATATTGATGCCCGCTTTGGTGCATCTCTCAACAAAGTTGTAGTAGTAGCGGTTGTCAAAGAACATCTGGGTTATAGAAAAATCCGCCCCCGCAAGGACCTTTTCTTTAAAGAATCTTATCTCCCATTCCATATTGGGGGACTCGGGGTGTCCCTCGGGATAGCTTGCGACCCCTACGGAGAAGTAATCGCCGAACTCTTCCCTTATAAGCTCTACAAGCTCCTTTGCGTATTTACAGGCACCCTGCGGGGATCTGAAGTCGAGCTTGTCTCTGGGAACGTCACCCCTCAGGGCGAGGATATTTTCTATACCTATACTTTTGTAATCCCGCAGGATATCTACAAGCTCCTCCTTTGTGTGGGCTATACACGTGAGGTGCGCCATAACCGTAAGACCCACATTTTCGTGTATCCTCCTTACTATCTCCCTCGTCCTGTCTCTGGTGGAACCGCCCGCCCCGTAGGTTACAGATACAAAGGTGGGTTTGAGCTTTTTAAGCTCTCCTATGGTTTCAAAGAGCTGTTTCTCCCCTTCGGGGGTTTTGGGAGGAAAGAACTCAAAGGAGACGCTGAAGCCCCTTTCCTTGAGCAAATCACCTATCTTCAAGGCTACACCTCCGCAGATAGGATTTTACAGCGCCACCTCCAAAAGCTGCTTGGTGTAGGGATCCTTGGGATTGTCAAAGATTTCAAATACGCTTCCCCGTTCAACGATGTGCCCCTCTTTGAGGACTATTACCCTGTCAGCTATCTGTGCAACCACCCCAAAGTCGTGGGTAACCAAGATAACTGATCTACCCTCCTCCTTGAGGCTGAAAAAGAGGTTAAGGATCCTCTTTTGGACCGACACATCAAGGGCTGTGGTGGGTTCATCGGCGAGGATAAGAGGCGGATCACACACCAAAGCTGTGGCTATGCATACCCTCTGCTTGAGTCCCCCCGAAAGCTGATGAGGATAAAGCCTATATTTCTCCTCCGGATCCGGTATGCCCGCCTTTTTCATAGCCTGCAGGGCTTTTTCCTTTGAATTTGCATCCTCGGGAAAGTGAATCTTGTAAGCTTCCTCAACCTGCGAGCCGACGGTAAACAGCGGGTCAAGGTAGGCGGAAGGTTCCTGAAAAACCATCCCTATCTTCCTTCCCCTTATGCTCCTTTTTTTATCTTCACCCGCCAGCAGGAGATTTTCACCCTCAAAGGTGATCTTACCTTCAACCTTTGCATAGTGAGGTAGCAAACTCATGACCGAATAAAGTATTGAGGACTTACCCGATCCTGATTCCCCAACTATGCAAAGGATTTCTCCCTTGCCGAGGGTAAAGTCTACCCCGAATAAAACCTGTCTGTTTCCATACCAGAGATTGAGATCTTTCACCTCAAGGAGTGTCATGGCTTTCGGGTTATCATTGTATCCCCATGCGGATAGGGTTTGTAAGCAAAGAAAATGCTGTAAGGAGCCTCATGGCAGAGGCGGTAGCCCGCAAGATGCTGAGCGACCTCGGTTTAAAGGCGGAAGTCTTCTCCGCGGGTGTGGAACCTGCGAAGTCTGCTCACCCTTTAACCATTGAGGTTCTCAAAGAGAAGGGTTATCCCATAAAAGGGCTATATCCTAAACCCCTCAGCAAGATACCTTACAGAAAGCTGGATGTCCTTATAACCATAGGGAACGAAGCTAAAGACACCTGTGAGTTCGTTATAGGTCATAAGAGAAGAGAGAATTGGCAAATTGAGGAGCCGAAAGAGAACCGTCAAGCTTTCT
>WFYH01000116.1 GCA_015490215.1 Aquificaceae bacterium | reverse complement strand
GACGAGTTTACCCCCGAGTTTTCCCGCAAGCGTTTCCGCTAAGTTCATACTTAAGGCTTATACCTCAGGACTTCTACCCACCTCTCCTTTATGTAAGGCAGAGGTTCCACCTTGAACTCTGGATATGTTTCAGGCTTTTGATCCTCAGCTTTGTAGACCTTGACCTTGGTGTCAAACCAAGCAAGGTGTCCCGTTATCGGGTCTCCGTAGAAGATCTCCCGCGTTCCTATCTTTATGGAGTGGGGGATAACGTGGTTGAGGAGGAATCCTTGATGGGCTTCTTCGGCATCTGGCTTTAACCCCCAAGCTCCCGCCATCTTACCTATCGCGTTCCAAGTCCAAACCGAGTTGGGTTCGGTAGCTTCGGTTAAGAACACCTGACACTTTACCTTACCTACCCTTGACTCAACCCACACCCAATCAAGGTGTTTTATGCCGAGCTTTTCCGCGGTTTTGGGATTCATGTATAGGAAGTTTCTCGTAGATATCTGTCTGAGCCATGCATTCTGAGAGTCCCAAGAGTGATACATCCACTGGGGTCTCGCGGTGAAGGCGTAAAGGGGGTATTCATCTCCGCTGACTTCTTCCTCAAAGGGAGGATACCAGAAGGGGAGAGGGTCAAAGTATTTAACGAGCCTCTCCCTTATAACGGGGTCGTTAGGTGGCTGATTCTCTCCTTCCCAAAGACCCTGACCTGCAAGCCTGAAGGTTTGCAGAGACTCCACGTAGAAGTTCATTATTATGGGGTCGGTTTTCTTTACAAATCCTACGCTCTTTGCCCACTCAAGGTAGTCCTTGTTGATGTGCCTGTAATACCTCATGTGTTCAGGGAGCTTGTAGTAGAAGAAACCTTTATTCTTTGTATACATCTCAAGCTGTTTAGGGTTGGGCTCTCCTACGAAGTGTTTGTCGCCGTTTTTACCTCTCCATCCCGCAAGGGCACCTATTCCGGGTCTAGGCTGCCAGTTTATGAGGAAATCTTTAAAATCTTTGTATTTGGGTGATCCGTCCTCGTTGACGAAGCCGGGGAGCTTTAGCATCGTTCCGAGTTTGACCATCACATCTCCCCAAGGCATAACGTCGTAGCCTTCCTTTTTGGGGTCCACCACCGGCTGTCTGAGAGCGTCTACAGGACCAGAAGCAACCGAGGGGGGTCTGTCCAAGAGGGAGAGGGCAAACCACTGCTCAAGGTAAGTGGCATCGGGAAGGACAAGATCCGAGTAAGCCACCTGCTCGCTGTAGAAAGCATCTATGGTGATTATCTTGGGAATTATGTAGTTGCCCGCAGCGTCCTTAGCGGTGAGAGCCTCTATTATGTAGGGAATATTCTGAGAAGAGTTCCAAGCCATGTTAGCCATGTAAATAATCAGCACTTCTATGTCGTAAGGGTCTCTCTGATAGGCTGCGGGGATAACGTTCTGAATACAGCCGTGAGCGGATATGGGGAACTCCCAGCTATAAGCCCTGTCTATTCTCAAGGGTTTTCCGTCCTTGTCAACGAGAAGATCGTCAGGATTTTGAGGAAGACCCAAGTGGGGTCCCTTAAGGGGCTCTCCGTATTTTAGCTCGTCTAAAGACCTTATCTTGTAAGGTTTAGGAAGGTCTTCTATGTGCTTGGGATAAGGAGGTTTGGCAAGGTGTCCTCCGGGAGCATCCACGCATCCGAGTAGCATCTTAAGAACAAATACCGCCCTTGCTGTCTGAAAGCCATTGGTGTGAGAGGCTATACCCCTCATTATGTGGAAGGAAACGGGTCTCCCCTTCATAGTCTTGTGCTTTCTTCCCCAAACGTCGGTCCACTCTATAGGAAGCTCAAGGGGCTCATATAGAGCTATAACCCCCATCTCCTTGGCTATTCTCTCTATGTCTTTTGCAGGTATGCCCGTTATCTTCTCCACCTTTTCGGGACTGTAGTCTCGGACTATCCTCTCGGCAAATATGTCAAAGGCGGGTCTGACCTTGAAACCTTCCGGGGTTTCAAACTCTCCTATGAAGGCGGGATCAAGATCGTCGGGGACGATCCTGTCCGCGGGTTTGAAGGATTTGGACTTTTTGTCGTAGACCATGGGCTTTCCTTCTTCATTCCTGTAGAAGAGTCCGTCTTTGGGCGTTCCGGGGGCCTGAATGACGAGCCACGGGGCGTTGGTTTGCTCTTTCAGAAAGGTCCAGTCTATGAGGTTGTATTTAAAGAGAACGTGACAAAGCCCCAAAATAAAGGCACCGTCCGTTCCGGGCTTTATGGGAACCCACTCGTCCGCTATCGCCCCGTAGGACCAGCGAACCGGGTTTACAAAGACGAGCTTTCCTCCCCTCCTTTTCATTTCCTGAATTCCGAGCTTGAAGGGGTTAGAAGCGTGGTCCTCCGCAACCCCTATCATCATAAAGTATTTGGTGTTTTCAAAATCCGGATCTCCGAACTCCCAGAAAGAGTAGCCGGTAGAAAGGAGTCCCGCCGCTGCAACGTTAACGGAGCAAAAGCCCCCGTGCGCAGCCCAGTTTATGGTCCCCAGCTGCTGGGCAAACCAGCCGTTTATAGCCTGCATCTGGTCCCTTCCGGTGAAAAAGGCAACCTTGGCGGGGTTTTTCTTCCTCGCCTCGTCTATCCACTCTGCAGCGATTTTAAGGGCTTCGTCCCACTCTATTTCTTTAAACTGTCCAGAACCTCTGGGACCAACTCTCAGGAGCGGTTTCCTGAGCCTTGCGGGGGAGTATTCCTTCATTATCCCCGAAGACCCTTTAGCACAGAGAACTCCTTTATTCAAAGGATGATCATCGTTTCCCTTTATGTAAGTTACCTTGTTGTTTCTCACATAGACCTCAATCCCGCACCTGCAAGCACACATATAACAGGTGCTGTAATACTTCTTTTCGTAAAAACTTCCTCCTATCTCCATAGCGACGCCTCCCGTAGGCACACTTTAAGAAAAGGATAAT
>WFYH01000115.1 GCA_015490215.1 Aquificaceae bacterium | reverse complement strand
TTACACAGGGACCGCCTTTTTGTAAAGCTCCAGAGCCAGCTTGTAGTTGAGGGTATGCCCACCCTTGTAAGATATGAACTTACCCCTTACGGGTTTGCCCAAAAGGTATAGATCCCCTACAAGATCCAAGACCTTGTGCCTTACAGGCTCGTCGGCATACCTAAAACCGCCCCTGTTGTAGGCACCCCTTTCCCCTATAACGAGGGTGTTCTCCAAGCTCCCGCCTTTGCCGAGTCCGTTCCTTTTGATTATCTCTATCTCGTGGTCAAAGCAAAAGGTCCTTGCCAAAATTATATCCCTGACGTTCCCCTTAAAGGTATATACCTGCCGTCCCAAATAGGTTTTGAACTCTCCTTCATAGGTTACCTGAAAGCAGGTGCAGGGAAGAGCTTTTATGTAGGCATCACCCGACCTTACGGAAACCTCCTCTTCTACCTGATAAACCTCCACAGGTTCACTCTGTTTTAGGACTTTCCCTTTAAGCTCCCTGTAGAAGAGATAACCGCTCCCGTCCATTATCGGAATTTCACTTCCCCCGATGAGTTCCACCGTAAGGTTGGTAATCCCGAGAAGGTGCAAGGTCGCCATAAGATGCTCAACCGTCTTTACAACTACCCCGTCCCTGCCAAGATCCGTGGAGTGAAAGGTGTTAACTACGTGTTCCACGGAGGCAGGTATCCTTACCCCGTCCTTCAGGAAAACAATCCCGTGGTTCTCTGCTTCGGGATGGAGTAAGAGCTTTGTTTTTTCACCCGAGTGTATACCTACGCCCTCAAAAGTTACCTCTTCCTTGAGCGTCCTCTGAAACTGCATCTTGCTTTTAAGATGTGCAATTTCTTTGCCAGAGTTCGTGAATTTTACCGACTACCTCTTCAATTAAGGGTTTGGTCGGTGTGTATACTTCCGAGACGCCCAGCCTTTCCAATTCCTTTTTGGTAGTTTTTCCAATGGCAATTACAAAGAGATTCTTGAGAACCAATAAGAATCTGTCCCTTTGCAAATTTTCAAAAAGACTCTTCACCGCCGAAGGGCTTGCAAACACTATAAAACCTCCTCCCTTTAGCAGTCTTTCAAGGTGGGTCGCCTCATAAGACACCTTCTTCGTTTCGTATACGTCCAGCGGATATACTTTGTAGCCTTTTGCTTTTAAACCTTCTATAGCCTCCGTGCGTCCCTGTTTTGACCGAGGTATTAGAACCACCTCCCCTTTGCCCTGCCCAAGGGCTTTAACTATACCCTCCGCACTCTGATCTTCGGGAACCATATCTACCCCGTATCCTCTCTCTTCAAGGGCTTTTTTCGTTTTATCGCCGACCGCAACCACCTTTGTGTTTTCCTTCAGAGAAAAACGCTCAAGAAAAAAGCGCACCGCTTTAGCGCTTTGGAAGACCACTATATCGGGGATCTCCTTAGGCGGTGAAAAGTCAAGGGCGCGTGTTTCTATAAGGGGCAGGGCTACGACTTTGTATCCCTTTTCCTCAAAGATTCTTCTGTCCTTTTCTATGTCTTCAGCGCTCCTTGTAAGGATGACTCTTTTAGAACATCTTCTATCCATTCCCTCATTTTATCTAGTGCCCTGCGTGCCATTTCCTCCTTCCTTTTTCTTTTGTCTTTGATCTTTCTCTCTAAAGGCGGAAGCAAACCGAAGACAGGGTTCATAGGTTGGAGCTGTCCTTCCTTAGATGTTATATATCTGACAAGAGCACCGAGCATAGTTTCTTGAGGGGGAACCACAAGGTCAAGTCCTTTCGCAAGCCTTGCCGCATTCAAACCAGCTAATATGCCAGTTGCTGCTGAGGCCGCGTAACCTTCCACACCTGTTATCTGTCCGGCGAAGAAGATGTTTTCTCTCTTCCTCATGTTCAAAAAGGGAGTGAGAACTCTGTTTGACTGGATAAAGGTGTTCCTGTGTATGGATCCAAGGCGCACGAAGGTAGCATTCCTGAGGGCGGGAATGAGTCTGAAAACCCTCTTTTGTTCGGAGTAAGTTAGCTTTGTCTGAAATCCCACCATAGAAAGGAGGGTTCCCTCTTTGTTTTCCCTTCTGAGCTGAACCACCGCAAAGGGTTGCTTACCTGTCTTTGGATCAATGAGACCTACGGGCTTCATGGGACCGAAAAGTAGGGTCTTGTAACCCCTCTTTGCCATTTCTTCTATGGGAAGACATCCTTCAAAGTAAACCGCCTTTTCAAAGTCCTTAAGTTTAACCGTCTCCGCCTTTACAAGTTCCTCGTAAAACTTTCTATATTCCTCTTCTGTGAGGACGCAGTTAAAGTAGTCCTCGCCTCCCTTGTTGTAACGTGATCCCCAGAAACCTTTGCTGTAGTCCACCGTCTCCGCATCAACGATAGGGGCTATGGCGTCGTAAAAGTAAAGGGTATCGTGTCCGACAAGCTCCTTTATATGCTCTGCGAGGGGATCGGAGGTAAGGGGTCCGCTTGCGACTATAACCAACTCGTCCTCGGGTATCCTTGTGACCTCTTCCCTTATTATCTCTATGTTCGGATGTTCTTGCAGGCGCTCGGTTATGTATCGGGCAAAGATGTTCCTGTCCACACCGAGGGCGCTCCCCGCCGGAACCCTTGCCTCTTTCGCTGATTCTATAACGAGGGAGCCGAGCATCTGCATTTCTGCCTTAAGAAGCCCTGCACCTGTAGTAAGTTCCATGCTCCCGAGGGTGTTACTGCAGACAAGCTCCGCAAGTTTATCCGTCTTGTGGGCTGGGGTCATCTTGGAAGGTCTCATCTCGTAAAGGATTACCTTCAGACCCTCATTAGCTAACCGCCAAGCGGCTTCACTACCAGCCAAACCTCCTCCTAT
>WFYH01000114.1 GCA_015490215.1 Aquificaceae bacterium | reverse complement strand
CTAGTTGCAGTTATCCCTGCTAAGTGAGGGATTGCGACTCAGGTCTACCTTCTCCTTTATTCCGAGCGTTTGGGCAAGTTGCAGTTATCCCTGCTAAGTGAGGGATTGCGACTGAGTAAAAAAGTTGGAAATCTTCCTCGTTAACTATTACTCTTGTTGCAGTTATCCCTGCTAAGTAAGGGATTGCGACTCGTCAACATAAACATCGGTGCTCAGGATTTCTGCTTCGCCGTTGCAGTTATCCCTGCTAAGTGAGGGATTGCGACAGGAGTTGGCTGAGTTCTTGTATCGTGGCGGGCTTCTCAAGGTTGCAGTTATCCCTGCTAAACGAGGGATTACAAAAATTCCGCCAGAAAGCTCTTTGCTTTAGCTAAGGGATGAATTGCGAAAAAACTTGATTTTTTCTCTTTTAAAAGGAATATACTTCCCGAATATTGCGGGAGGAATTCACTCATCTTAAAAAACTCCCATCTCTTCCTTAGGATAAAATTTGCGTCTAATTTGAAGAGATAGTCCTTCATTCTAGCCTTCCCGAAAAGACAAAGAAGGTTCTCCTTTACCTTTGTTCGAAGAGGGAGTTTCTCCACAGGAAAAGTGAAAGGGCTGTGTGGCTTGAGCTAAAAGGCAAAGAGCTTGTAAAGGAGGAGCTTGAGATAACAGAGGAAGAAAGACGCATTGCTAAGAAGATATTCAAGCACATTCTTAAAAGGTGGAAAAAGCCGGGCTTTCGGAATGTTCAGCTCGTTCCTGATTCAAAGTGCGGAAAGGTAGAAAAGTCTTTGTTGGTGTCAAGGTTTGGATACTTCAAAAGCACAGCTGTGGAAACCTCAAGATAACCCCTTGAGAGGAAAAACCTTAATGCTTTAGGGTGCTACAGAGCTTTCTGAAGTCCAACAGGTTTAGGGAACCGACCCACTCTACACCCCAACCAAACTTGTTGGAAGCTCAGCGTCGTAGTAAATTTATATGCATTATGAGGTGGGTTGGACTGGTCCTTTTAATATGCTCTTTAACCTTTTCAATGCCCAAGCTCGTCTCTCCCGAGTGGCTCAAAGAACACCTTGGGGACAAGGATTTGGTCATCCTTGAGTTTTCCGACTCTCAAAGTTACTTAGTGGAGGGGCACATACCGGGGGCTATCCTTACCGAAAAGGAAGACTGGAGGATAATGGACGAGAAAACGGGCGCCCTTGTTAAGAAAAGTGTGAAGGACTACGAAAGGCTCTTCAGAAAGTGGGGCATAAACAACGATTCAAAAGTAGTTCTCTACTACAAGGGCAACAAGGTCAACGAGATACTCGGGATGGTTTACGCCTACTGGATCTTCCACCTACTCGGTCACGAAAAGGTAGGGATCCTTGATGGGGGGTGGCTGGCTTGGGTTAAGAAGGGATACCCGATCAGCTACGACGATCCCGAGGTAAAGGAAGGTAGCTTCGTTGCAAACTATCGCAGGGAGAAGGAAATAGACTGGAAGTATCTGTTGGAGAACATAGGGAAAAAGCCCATAATTGATGGAAGACCCGTAAAGCACTACTTCGGAGTTGCAAAGTTTCCCGCCGCCAAAAAGTTCGGGCATGTGCCCTGCTCTGTTCCCCTGCCTTGGGAGTGGTGGGTTCACAAGGATGAAGAAACGGGTAAGCTCTTTGTAACCGTTCCCGACTATCTTGAGGAGTTTCTTACCAATCAGGGGATAGAGAAGGACGATGAGGTTCTGCTGTTTTGCTTCGGCGGGACGGGAGCAGCTTTCGTATACATGATGATGGACTTTTACGGATACAAAAACATGAAGGTCTACGATGCTTCCAAGAGGGAGTGGGAGTATCTGAACCTGCCCTTAAACAGGTTCGTATGGGAGACCTTCACAGACTGCAGGAAACCCTAAGATTGTTATAATCTTTGCTTAACCCGTCATGGATCTGGTAGTTCAAAAGTTCGGAGGAACCTCTGTCGGCAATCTTGAGAGGATAGAGAGGGCGGCTAAGAGGGTCATATCCGCCGTAGAAAAAGGAAAACAGGTTGTGGTGGTATCTTCCGCTATGGCTGGGGAAACGGACGGACTGATAGAACTTGCAAAGCGCATAACCCAGTTTCCCAACGAGCGGGAGATGGACATGCTCCTTGCCACCGGTGAGCAAAAGGCGATAGCCCTTTTTGCTATGACCCTCAGAAAACTCGGCTATCCCGCCGTGAGCCTCTGCGGATGGCAGGTTCCGATAGTCACCGATGACGTCCATACCAAGGCACGAATAAGGAAGATAGGTGTGCAACGCCTCAAAAACCTCCTTAAAGAAGGCTACATCCCGGTAGTTGCGGGATTTCAGGGAGTCACAGAAGATTGGGAGATAACCACCCTCGGCAGGGGCGGATCGGACACTACCGCGGTAGCCCTTGCCGCTGCACTAGGAGCGGACTGCGAGATATACACCGACGTTACAGGGGTATTTACCGCAGATCCGAGGATAGTTCCCAACGCCCGAAAGATCCCCTACATATCCTACGAGGAAATGCTTGAGCTTGCTTCCCTCGGTGCTAAGGTTATGCAGATAAGGAGCGTTGAGTTCGCCGCAAAGTATGGGGTCAGGATACACGTCCGTAGCACCTTTGTAGAGGAAGAGGGGACTTGGATAGTCCCGGAGGAGGAAATCATGGAAAAGGTGGCGGTAAGGGGTATAACCGTTGATACCAAAGAGTCAAGGATAACCGTTGTAAGGGTTCCCGACAGACCCGGAATAGCCGCAAAGATATTCAAGGCGCTCGGAGAGGCTCACATAGTCGTAGACATGATAGTTCAAAACGTTTCTCACGAAGGCTTCACCGATATGTCCTTTACAGTAAACAGAAACGACGCTCCCAAGGCGGAGGAGATAGTCCGTAAAGTAGCCCAAGATATAGGAGCGAAAGAAGTGGTAAGGGATGACAGGGTAGCCAAGGTGTCCATAGTGGGTCTGGGTATGAGGAGTTCTTACGGAACCGCCGCAAAGATGTTTGAGGTTCTCTCAAAGAACAACATAAACATAATGGCTATATCTACCTCCGAAATAAAGATCTCCTGCCTTATAGAGGAAAAGTATGCGGAGCTTGCGGTCAGAGCACTCCATGAGGCTTTTGTGGAGGACGGGGAAGAGATAAAGGTGGAGACCGAGTAGATGGATATCGGTAGGGTGCAGGAGCTTCTTGAGAACCTGAAGAAGATAAAGATACTCGTAGTTGGAGACATCATTCTTGACAGATACCTCTACGGTAAGGTAGAAAGGATCTCACCCGAGGCGCCCGTGCCTGTGGTTGAGGTAGAGGGGGAAGAGGTAAGGCTCGGCGGAGCGGGCAACGTAGCCAACAACCTCGTATCCCTCGGTGTGGAGACCTACGTTACGGGCGTTGTGGGTAAAGACGAGGCGGGGGAAAGGGTAGAGAACCTTCTTAAAGAAAGGAACATAGTTTCCTTCTTGGCGAAGGACGACAGACCTACCACACAAAAAACTCGGATAGTTTCCATGTCCCAACAGCTCTTGCGCATAGACAGGGAGGACAGGAGAAGAATAGGAGGCTCCGCACTCAAGCAGGTAAGGGAAGCTATTCTGAATGGCTCTTACGACGGGATAATAGTTTCCGACTACGCCAAGGGTGTGGTAACCCACCGCATAATGGAGGATATAAAAAGTAAGGATGTCTTCTTCTCCATAGATCCGAGACCCGTG
>WFYH01000113.1 GCA_015490215.1 Aquificaceae bacterium | reverse complement strand
TTTCGATCTTAAAAACACCATCGTCGTTATCAATCCGTTGTTTACTATCATGGCAGGGAGCTTTTTAGCAAGGCTTGAGTACTCGTTTGCAATACCTGAATGGTTCTGCTTCACATCCTGAACAAACTCGTACGCCTTTCTCATCCTCTCCTGATCTAAACTCCTCATAGCTCTAACACCTCCACTATACCTTTCCCTGTGCTTGAGTTCCCTCCTATTTGCATTTTCTTGTGGTTATCTATGGAGTAATCGCTTGACACTTTAAAGTAGAATATGGTCTCCGCAGGAACGTACTCTTCTGTCCATAGAGCTCCCTCTTCTACTGTTCCAGTTTCTATACCTACCTTTATGTGGGTTTGTATTTCGGTATAAGTTTTTACAAAGTATGTAAATAAGTCATCGTGGACTATAACTATCCTACTTTTCCCTAAAAATTTAACTCCGGGCAGTTTCGAATTTTCCTCCTCTGCCTTCAAAGCGAACTCTTCCAAGACTACTAAGTTATCTTTGTTGTTTGTTTTAACCACTACACTACTACCGTTCAGCACCTTGCACATGTTCCTATCGGATATGTCTATGTCAGGTGTATTTTCTCCAGTATCTTCGGAAAACCTTCTTATTACATAAGGACACGTTACGTAGGCGAATATACCTTTGAGAGATTTAACTGGAAAGTAGAGTACTCTCGCATCTGTAAAAACTACGCTACCTTCTTTCTTCTGGTTGCCGAAGAGCTCGTATAGATGCTGTATGTCATCATCTTTGGCATTTTGCTCTTTAGGATCATATTTTGTAAGCTGTTCTTCTACTTGTTTGGCTTCCTTACCTTTTTTCTTGCTAACCTTTCTTATTTCCTCCGTCCTGAACACTCCCTTGATTGTGGAGGCTGGGATAGCTGGAAAGTCCGTGTGCGCTTCTCTGTAAATGGGGAGGTCCACATACCCTAAACCGGTTCCCGCCCCCACGTGCAGTGGGGTGAGCACTCGCATAAGGTAGGTTTTGAAGTTCATGACTCTACACCTCCCTCTGCTAAGATTCCTGTATTCCAACCAGACTCCAAAAAGTTGGAGATTTTATCGGTTTCTGGAACTCTGTCTATCTGAACCAGATCCTCTAACTCCGCACTATCCTTAGCCCTGAGCAGTATCACCGTAGCTGGTCTGAGCATCTCAACCGCCGGCTTGTCGTGTCCGGAAACGAACTCTGAACCCTTGGAGTATACCCAGATAACTTCAAAATCTATCTCGGTTCCTCCGTTCACCTCTTTTAACTTTAAAACTTCTCCCTTTCTTAAGTCTTTTATGTACGCGTGCGTGAGTAGGTAAAGACGGTAGTACGAATCCTTTTCTATTTTCAACCTATCACCGAAGGGCAGTTCTACATCCTTCAGCTTTTTAACTTTTGCCGGATTTCTCTCACCTCCGATGAAACCTTCATAGTTCACACACTCCTTGGCAAAAAAGGCTATGTAGTATCCTTCCCTGAGTCTTACTCTCTCTTGAAAGTAGAGCATGCGCTCCTCAGCCGTTTTTGTATCCTTATTTAGTTGAAGACCAACTTTCAGCTCCGTTGTGGCAAATGCATCCCACTTTTTAATATCGCTATCACACAGGCAATCCTTCTTCCACTTCTCAAAACCTTCCTTAGTTATGAAATACCCTTCCATGCTTTCAAAAGCGTCCAGTGTGCCCCTTATCAGGGGTAGCTCCTCCTCCTTTATGAACTTTAGTATCCTCCAGCTCCCTCCTCTCTTTCTTTTGCCAACAACGTCCGCTGGTAAGGGCAGGAATATATTCTTTTTATCATCACACAGGGCTACACCGTAGCACGCTCCCTCCCTTCTTGAATCTCCGTTTTCATTTACTTCCTTTTTCACAAAGGGGAAGAAGACCTTTATCGAGGGCAAGTTGATACTTCTAAGGTAATGATCTTCTCCCGCAGTCATGTGCGTGAGTCCTCCGAACCATAGGGAGTTGTAAGGCACTACCTTATACAAACGCATCGGTATCAACCTCCCTCAAGGTCCCCAAAAATCTCGCTACATATATAAGGTTTACAAGGTTCTTCGCTGCAAAAAGCGAGCCTTTATCATCCGTGTACTCTTTGCTGTTTTTATAGAATTCCTCCACAAGATTTACAAGTTTTTTGCTGAGGCTGTCATCGTTTACCCTCCTCCTTATTGATCTTCTAACAAGGGAAAGGAAGATGTTCTCATTAAAACTGACTTCATCCTCTCCGAACTTATTCAGGATAAATCTAAGGTCGTAAGCCACTCCTGAACCAATCTTTCTCTTGCAGAAGAGCCAGACAAACCTTCTGAATAGATTGAGGTGTTCCCATTTAGCTACAAAAGATGTAAGGTTTCCTGTTCTTGTCATAACTCCTACGCACAGAGCACCTTTGCCTTCTACGTTTTTCGCTCTCTTCTCAAGTTCACGCACTTCAATGAGAGCTTTCTGAAGGCTCATTTTGGCATGGGTTATCAATATCCCACCACTTATTGAAGGTTTCTTACCCTCTTTAGCTAGATCTCGGAGCTTCTCTTCAAACTTCTTAGCACATCGGCTCGCGTACCCCACAGCATCGAAAGGATGCATAAGCGCCATCAAATCGTCCCCGCCCGCATAGACCATAAGGCGCGGGTACTTATCCTTCCACAGCTTGGAAACGTCCTTAGCATATTCGGACAATCTCATGGAAAATTCCTTGTGGAATCCTTCTGTCAGCGGGCCCCTTCTTATGTCACTTCTTAAACTAAGCCAATCACCTATACTGTCTCCGTCCGACAGGAATATAGCGTAGTAAGGGTTGGTGTGTTCCAAGTTATAATTCTCCTTCTCCTTTATCTTAGAGGTCAAGCTCACTATAATCTTCTTAGCATTTTCAGCCTTTTCATCTCCCAGTATAGTTTTCATATCTCTAAATAAGCCTTCCCATCCGTCTTTTCTAAAAACCTCCGCATCTACATCCAAGTAGTGTTCTATTTCCTCCACACCTAAGGGCTTCTTCCTAAGAATGTAAGGTGCTATATCTTCATCTTTATCGCTTTTAAGCTTCATTTCTTCCCTCAACTTTTTGAATTCTTTGAGCAAATCATTTTTATTTTGATCATTTTTAATTCTGTGGGCTAAGGCTTTCTTGAACCACAGACCTGCTATTTCCTCAGTTGAGGGGAAATGCCAGTAGTCTTCTTTTAAGATTCCTCTTTCTTTGAAATAATATTTTACAGCGAACCTTTTGGTTATACATACCGCACACAGTTTTTCACCTTCACGGATATGTCTTAAGTCATTTTCTTTTTTGAACACTTTCTTTAACTTATCCCGCCTCCAGTCTATAGCTAAGTGAAGTCTCTCTCCACACATGGTGCATCCATTAGGAAATACAGCTTCGTTCTTCTTCTCATTCTCTTTCTCATAAGCGACATCATCTATCTGTCCGCAGTATGGTCTCCAAGATTTTTTAGCACCAAGCTTTCTCTCTGCAAAATCGTAAGTGTAGCCGTAGTTATCCCTAGATATTTCGTTTTCCTCTCTTACTTTCAGCCTCCTTTCCCACTCATTCTTATCTATTAAAGGAATGCATAGGGTAAAGATATTGAAGTAGCTCTCTACTTGGTTTATAAATTGATTTTTAACATCACTCTTTAAAGTTTTTTTCAGTTCTGTACCCTTTAAGACAGAGAGATATATACCTCTCCATGTCTTCTTAAACAGGCGTTTGACCTCGCATTCTACCTCACAGTTTTCCACCAAAGCCACTATCTTGTTGGGATAGTTGGCTAAACCCTCAAGATCTTCACTGGATTGAGGGTATATTATATTCACACCTTTATCTTTAAGATTTGATATCACCTTACCTGTCAGATAAGAAAGTATGTAGCTTCCCGTAAACAGATCCCTTGGCCTTCTTGAGGCGGATATGAAACTTTGGACGGGGGAGAAGGTGAAGATGAGGAGGTTTTTCATCTAAATTCCTCCTTTATAAACTTGCCAGTTTTATTAATAAATTTTATAAAGATGTCGTCTGAAGGTTTAATTACTGCAGCCTTTTTACCATTAGAACGTATAGTAATTTTATCTGGAATAGAAGTATTTTTCATGTGAATGAGCAAGCAAGTATAGTAATCCTTGTTAAGTCGTATAATTTTGAATCTAACAGGACTTGCAAATCTGCCGGTATTAGTGTTAACCTCGGCTTCTTTATTTGATTTAGAGAATCTAAATCTTAAAGGCAAGCCAAAGTAAGCTCTCTTTATTTCAACCTCTTTTTCATTTCCATTCTCAATAAAGTTTTTAACATTTTCATAATCTGGTGGGAATTTTTCCCTAAATTTTTTGAATATTCTCCCAACTTCCTCTAGGATGACCATTGGATCTTGGTGTTTATAATCCATAAGGTAAAACTCTATGTCTTTAGGTACGTCAAAACCTAAAGCCTTAAACGCATACTTCAATTCTTCTTTACTCCAGTAATTCCAATTACTAAAGGAGCTTTTATTGTAAGTCGGAACTATGTATAAACTCCCCCACCCTCTTCTACTTCTTGATCCAACAGCGCCGAGTTGAGAAGTTATAAATAACAAGGCTTCTACTTTCCTTTTAAGATAGTTGGGAGTAATTATTTCCAACTTTGCGGACTGCTTGTGCTCTAACCAAGGTTTAATGGAAAAGTAACCTTTATCTATTATTTTCTTTCCTTCTCGCTTTTTACAAGCCTCTAAGAGTATTTTATATCTATCCCTATTTCTCTTCTTACTAAAATCGATATAAAAGATATTTCCAAAGCCCATGTAGACCTTTCCCCAATCAATTCCTCTGTCCCTTTCGGCTTGCCATCTTTTGCATACATCAAGTTTAGAATTCACATTCCCCCTCACTTTGACCCAAACCTTCCCAGCTTCGTCCTGACTACCGAAAAGCTCGCTTTCAAGAGAGAAGATATTTTTAGATTCCTGAACAAAAGCCCCAGCTATCACTCGGAACCAGTATCTGAAAAGTCCTACAAAGCTTGCAGGTCTTAGCTCTGCGTACTCACCCGGATCCGCTCCCCCGATAAACGCAGGTGTTATAAACTCAATCTTGTATTCAAGCTTCTCCATCTTCCACCTCCAGGTATCCGAAACCCTGTCCTGTTCTGAGACCGAGACCATACTGATATATAAAACGCAGTAGCTCCTCGGAATCTGACACTATTTTGAACTTTCCTATAAATCCCCTCAGATAGCCTCCGTAGTGTTTAACAAATTCTTCCTTTGTTTTCAGGTTCTCAAAGGTGAACCTGCTTACCTTCAAATCCTTCCCCCTTATGTCCCTGTATCTCCTCAAAATATTTTCAAATAGGGACTCCTCAAACCCCTCTTCTGAAGGAATTATATACCTTTCCGTGGGCTTTCGGGAAGAAAAACCTATACGCTCTACAATTACAGGTGATAGAGTTTTGAACACCCCCGTAAGTTCTTTTTCCCTTTCCTGTTTTATCCATTCCACGATGAATTCCCCCTCACCTATACTGTGAGGAGCCCTTTGCTTTTTTAAGGTTAGCACTCCGTTGTAGAACTTAACCGCCAAAAGGCTATCTCCTGTTGAGAATCTGAAGTTTATATCTTTCACACCTTCTACGAAATTCTTTCTTATCTTAGCCTCCCTGCCGAAGTAAACCGCAAAGGTGTAAGGTCTCGCCTTTACCTGCTCGTATTCTTCCTTTAGAACTCTTTTTAAGAGAGATATAAACCTTCTTCTGTAATCTATACACACCCTCACAGGCGAGCCGTTTACACTTTTGAGTTTAATAA
>WFYH01000112.1 GCA_015490215.1 Aquificaceae bacterium | reverse complement strand
GCGCCATCGCCTCAAGGACGTATACACCCGGAAAGAGAGGAAAGCCCGGAAAGTGTCCCTGAAACACGGGTTCGTTAATGGTGACGTTTTTTATCCCGACTATCCTCTTTCCCTCCTCGTATTCAATTATCCTGTCCACGAGGAGGATGGGATACCTGTGGGGAAGGATGTCCATTATCTCCCTTATGTCCATAGCACCGATCCCGAGTATTATAGCGGATTTTCCTTCACCGCTCACCCTTTAGGGTTCTGTAGAGGTTCTCAAGATCCCTAAGGCTCTGCTCAAAGGATATACCCTCTTTGTAGCTTTGGCGGAAGAAGGAATCTATGACTTCCTTGTGTTTTATAACCTTGTCCACCGCCGGATTGGAACCCTCCCTGTAGAGACCGAGGTTCACAAGGTCCTCCATAGCCTCGTAGGAACTCAGAAGCTCCCTCACATACATTGCCATCTTCAGGTGCTCTTCGGTAACGAGCTTGGGCATTAATCTTGAAAGGCTCTTTACGGGGTCTACAGCGGGAAAGAGTCCTGCATTCGCCCTTTTCCTTGAAAGTATTATGTGACCGTCAAAAACACCCACCAAGGAGTCCGCTATGGGGTCAAGGGTTATGTCGTCGCCCTCAACGAGGACGCTGAAGATCCCCGTTATGCTTCCGCTACCTACAAAGTTCCCGCAGCTTTCCACGATCTTTGTCATCATATGGAAGACGGAAGGGGTATATCCCTTAAGAGTGGGAGGTTCTCCTGCGGCGAGACCTATTTCCCTCTGAGCCATCGCAAGTCTTGTGATGGAGTCCATAACCAGAAGGACGTTCTTTCCCTTTTGGGCGAAGTAGCGGGCGTGGACTATGGCGCTGAGGGCGCCTTTAACTTTAACTACGGGCGGCTGGTCTGCGGTGGAGACAACCACCACACTCCTTTCAAGTCCCTCCCCGAGGACGTCCTCAATGAACTCCCTTACCTCCCTGCCCCTTTCCCCTATCAGAGCCAAGACCACCACGTCCGCATCGCTGTAGTTGGTTATCATACCCAAAAGGGTGCTCTTCCCTACACCCGCCCCGGCGAATATTCCAACCTTTTGACCTCTGCCGAGAGTAAGGAGTGCGTTTATGGAACGGACGCCGGTGTCAAAGATCTCCTTTATCCTGTCCCTCTCAAGGGGGTTTATGCTCGTTATCTCTATAGGACTCGTGCGGGCGACGTAAAGCCGGTTTCCGTCAAGGGGGTTACCGAAGGGATCTACCACCTTACCGAGCAGTTCCTCCCCCACGAGGGTTGAAACCCTCTCCCTTCTGATTAAAACCCTGTCACCGGGCTTTATCCCCTCAAGACTCCCGTAGGGCATAACTATGCACCTGTCTTCGTTGAAACCTATGACCTCCCCCCGCAGGTGAACCCCGTCGGAGGGTATTATCTCAACCAAGTCCCCCGTTGCGCTTCCGGGGTTGTAAGCCTCAAGGTATATTCCGCTTACCTTTACTACCTTTCCGTAAACCTTAGCTCCTTTCAAGGGCAACCTTTACCGCCTCCCTGAAAACCTCTTCGTATATTTCCTCATTTTTCCTCTCAATAACGAATTTGGGAGTCTCTACCTTAAGCTCCCCTTCCGCAAGACTTTCGTCGCTGATAACCTCAAGTTCTATCTTGTCCCCGAACCTCTCCCGTATCTCCTTCAAAAACTCTTCTACCCTCTCCTTATCCTTCGGGTTTAGATTTATCTTTACTGACCCCTTTATGTCCACAAGTTTTTCAAAGACCTCCGAAAGCACCCTTGTTACCACTTCCTCCTTTGGAACTACATCGCTCAAAAGGAAAGCTTTTATGGTCTCCTTGGCTATGTCTATGAAGATGTTTTTCAGTTCACCCTTTGTGGACTCAAAGGCTTCCGTGAGATCTCTCTCAAGGCGGTCTATAAGCTCCCTTTTAATTTCAAGGTTCTTTATCCTTTCAAGGAGTTGGTCAAGCTTTTGATCCCTCGCTTCTATTTCCCGTTTCAGATCTTGTATCTCTTTTAAAAGGGCTTCGTTTTCTTGGCGTAGTTTCTTTAGCTCCTCTTCAAGTAAAACCGCCCTGTCTTCCGCTTCTTTTTTCTCTTTGAGTAACTTCTCTATCTGAGCCTTGAACTCCTTTTCTCTGTCCTCCTTTTTGGGTTCCTCTTTAACCGCGGTCTTTTCCTTTTCCTCCCCCCTGAAGAGGACTATCAAGGGTCTGAAGTTATCAGACATAAGCTTCCTCTCCGCCTATGTCTATCTTTCCTTCGTCAATGAGCTTCCTTATAACCGCAACCACCTGCTTTTGAGCCTTTTCCACCTCAGACTTCCTTACGGGACCGAGAGCTTCCATGTCCTCCTGCATGATCTTAGCCGCCCTTTTGGACATGTTAGAGAAGAACTTTTCCTTTATATCGTCGGGGGCACCCTTCAATGCCACTATCAGTGTGTTCTTGTCTACCGCCTTGAGGATCTCTATGATCGCCCTGTTGTCCAATTTGCGGATGTCTTCAAAGGTGAACATCTTTTCCCTGATCCTTTCCTCAAGGGTTGGGTCCTCCTCTCCTATCTTTTTGAGAAGGTTTTCCGCTGTCTCCTTGTCAAGCATGTTCATAAGCTCTGCGGCTATGGCTACTCCTTCCTGCTTTTTCAGACCGCCCGCTATTCCCAGAGCCTTTATCTCGTCGGTGATGGTCTCTATAAGCTGACGTAGAAATTGGGGAGATACGTTTTCAAGGGTGGCTATACGCTTTACCACCTCATATCGTAGGTTATCAGGGAGCCACTGGATAACATCCGCCGCCTTACGTGGGGAGAGCTGAGACAAAAGCACCGCTATGGTCTGTGGATGTTCGTTCTTTATAAGACCCACCAGCACACGGGTGTCTATCTTCTCAAGCTGTTCTATACCCTCCGCCACACCTGCAGTTCCAAGCAGGGATTTTATCCTTTCGTAAACCTCGGGCGGAAGTATACCTTGAAGTTGCTCCAAAAGGGTTTCAAGGTTGGAAACCTGCGTTGCCACGTAGCTGAAGTCGTTCAAGAATTCCTGAACGGTTGCCTCTATATCCGAAGGGGTTATATCCTTGAGTCTTGCGGCGGTAAGGAAAATCTTTTGGATCTCCTCCTCGTTAAGCTCTTTAAGAATCTTTGCAGCGACATCAGGAGGAAGCGACATAAGGAGAATCGCCGCCTTCTCTACCTTAGAAAGCTGTCT
>WFYH01000111.1 GCA_015490215.1 Aquificaceae bacterium | reverse complement strand
GTAAACCTTCCCGGAAAACCCCAATCTATAAAGGTTTGTCTTGATGCGGTCTTTCCTGCTATCCCCTACTGTATAGACCTTATAGGGGGTGCCTTTATAGACACCTACGAGGATAAGATAAAGGCGTTCAGACCCAAAAAGTAGATCAGGCAGCTTTGTCCTTTACCGAGAGGCACTCCTTAAAGACAACATGGGGGCACCTCTTGGCACAGTATTCGTGGTCAAGCTTTTTGAAGAGTCCCACTATTGACTGACCCTTTGAGTCAAAGACCAAAGATGTATCTACCTCTTTGTCAAAGCCGGCGTTCTCCAAGAGGGGGTAAACGTCACAACCTATGTTGGCGAAAGCAAGCTCAACCCCTTTGAGCCTTACATCCTTTATAAGCCTTATGATCATCTCACTTCCCGCAGCGTCTATGTAGTTAACCGCCTCCATGTCAAGAAGAACATACTTCAAAGCCTTTCCGTATTTGAGCTTCCTCTCCTCTATCTTGTCCATTATGTAGTCGTGCACATACTGGGCGTTACCGAAGTATATGGACATGTTAGGTCTTATGTAAAGAATCTGAGGACACTCGGGCAGATCCCTCTTTTCCGCATTTACAAAGGTTTTGGACTCGGGATCTCTGGTAAGGACAACTATCCTCGGATACATAGTTCTGTAGACAAAGCTCCCCAAAGAGAGGATCACACCTACGGTTATAGCTACCCACAGGTCCATGAAGAAGACCGAGGCGAAGGTAAGCCCCGCCGCAAGCCCGTCGGTGGGGTTTATCTTATAGAGCCTGAGGATCTCCCAAGGTTTGATCAGGTTTATAACCGCAGACAGAACAATGGCGGATAGGGTAGCCTTAGGTAGATAGTAAAAGTAGGGGGCAAGGTAAAGGAGCGTTAGACCTACGAGCGCACCGGATATTACACTTGCAAGGGGTGTCTTGGCACCCAAGGAAAAGTTGAGCGAAGACCTTGAAAAGGAACCTCCCGCAGGAAAGCCCTTAAAGAAGGCTACCGCTATGTTGGCAAGTCCTTGACCTATCAGCTCCTGATTGGGATCCCATCTGTCGCCTACCCTGACCGCAAGGGTCTTTGCTATGGCAACCGCCTCTATAAGACCGAACATCGCCACAACTATCGCCCCTCCCATCATGCTGGTTGCGGTCTGAAGGTCAAAGGCTGGGGCAGTGGGCATAGGGATACCCTGCGGGACGTCACCTACTATCGCAACACCCTTTTCGTATAGCTTGAACTGATAAACAAGAATGGAAGTCACGATAACCGCAATCAGCGCTCCCGGTATGTATTTGCTTATCTTTCGGGAGATCATGATTATGGCGAAGGCAAGGACGCCTATAAAGAGGGTGTAGGGATTGGTCATGGTGATCTTTTTGACGATATCTATTATCACCGTGATTATGTGGGTTGTCCTTTCTATGGGAAAGCCGAAAAGGTGCCCGAACTGGGAGAGGGCTATAACCATGGCACCTGCGCTCGTAAAACCTATAACCACGCTATGAGAAATCAGGTCCACCACGAAGCCTGCTTTAAAAAGACCTATGCTTACCCTTATCAGCCCCACCAAGAGGGCTAAAAGACCCATGTGGGCTACCCACTCGTCAGTTTGAGGTTCCAAATGCAGCCCGTATAGGACCGAAGCGGAAAGCAAACAGGTCATAGCGACGGGACCCGTGTTCAGAAAACGGGAGCTTCCGAAGACAGCCGCCACTATAGTGGCTATAAAGGCGGTATAAAGACCCGTTATGGGGGGCATACCCGCCAAGAGGGCGTAAGCCATGGACTGGGGGACGTAAACCGCAGCCACCGTAACACCTGCTATAAGGTCCCTTGTTGCCGCATCTTTGGAGTAGTTCTTAAACCACTGGACGAAGGGAAAGGAGATGGTCAGGGTTATTGAAGGAGGGGCTTCCTTCATAAAGAAAATCTTATCACAGCAAGGCTTGGAAGATAGCGCCTTTTAAACCCCTAAGCTCTCGAGTAGTTTGAGGATATTTAAAGCCCTCTCCCGTGAACCTTTCCTTGACCTTCCGGCCAGAAAGTCTTCCACCATGCGCTTTAACTTGTCTCCGTTTGAGGACTTTTCAAGGACGTCTCCGTTTAACCTAAGCTCTTCTCTGAGGAAGTCCATCTCATAAGTTCCCGAAGAAGTTTCCAGTTTCCACCTTCTTGTAACATCACCGCTGTAGTTCCAAGCCACACGCAGGGTAAAGGGAATACCTCCAGCCCTACCCTTAAGCTCCCAAATGTCTCCCTCTTTAAAGCTCTCAAGTTTTATATTTCCAAAAAGAAACTGAAGTATGTAAAGGTCGTGCCAAGCGAGGTCCCAGAGGGGGTTTATGTAGCCCCTTCCCTTGTTGAGCCTTTCTATCAGGATACTTTTGATTTCAAGCCCCCTCGGGAATTTTCTAACGGGGAGAGAGTAAAGCTCTATCTCGGATATTTCAAGAAGGGGGTTCTCCGCTATCTCGGAAAATTCAGAGCTACTCTTTGCGGGGGGCTTTTCCAAGAGGACAGGGATACCCTTTTCCAAGAACTCTTTGGCTATAGAAACGTGGTGTTCCGGATCCACAGCCACTATAACCCTCCTTATATCCTCTTTAACCTCCCCGAAGTGGCAGTAAAAGGGGTATTTTTTTACGTTCT
>WFYH01000110.1 GCA_015490215.1 Aquificaceae bacterium | reverse complement strand
CCTATCTCTATCACATCCTCAAAGCCCCTGTTGGTTACGAGTGCGACCTTTGCCCCCTTCCTCTCAAGGAGGGCGTTGGTGGCAACGGTGGAGCCGTGGATAATCCTCCTACCGCTACCTCCAATTGCCTTGAGACCCTCGAGCACCGCCAAGGCGGGGTTTTTTGGGGTGGAGGGAACCTTTAAAACCTTAACCTCTTTGCCGTCGTAGTAAACGAAATCGGTAAAGGTTCCACCCGTATCTACTCCGATGATCATCGTTTCCATCACAGAAGCTTTTCAAGATCTGAGATTTTCTTTCTGTATTCTTCTTGGCTGATTTCCCCCTTCATAAGAAGCTGGGTAAGGAACTGGATTTCTTTTTCTACAGCCTTGAGCTTTTTGAGTCTCTGGGTTTCATTACCTGCAAGTATGCTGTAGAGGAGGTCCTCCTCCACCTCGTAGTGTTTCAGGCTTCTTTTCAGAGACGCTACATCTTTATTCTCCAAGAACTTTTTGAGGTTCTCCATAAACCTGAAGACCTCGCTTAGTTCCTTTTTTCTCTCCGCCTTTAGGAATATCTGTCCGCTGTCTTGGACCTTGCCCACCACCAGATAGGAGTCCTCCGCAGTTCTGTAAAGCTCAAGGCTTACCTTCAGACCCTCTATCTCAAAGATATCGTGGAGTATCTTCTCCTCGCCGATGGATATGCGGGACTTCTCCCTTTCAATATACTCCTTAAAGGATATCCCCCCGAAGACCGCTATTATCTCTTTGGAGTATTCGTTGGCTAAATTCCCGACGTTTATGGTTACGTAGCTCAGAAGGTCCTTGTTCAGGAAGTCAAAGTTTATTCTCTCACCGAGGAGTATGTCCATAAGCCCGTTTTCCAGCTCAAGGTAAAAGGAGCACATCTTTAGGGAGGAGTTTTCTATCAGGAGGAAGCGCATAAGATCCTTGCTCGGCCTCACCCTAAGGGCTACGGGGGAGTAAACCTTAATGACTATCTCCTCCCCTTCCCTGAAAACCTCAACGTTTATCACCGTGGAACCCCAAGGAATTAAAAACTCGTTGTCCTCCCTGTAGACCCTTATCGCCCCGAATATCTGGGTTAAGTATCTGTCTATGAGAAGAACAACCCTCTTTAGCTTTTCATCCATTGCCAACTTTATGGGGGCACCGGGAGTCGAACCCGGACGGCCCTTTGGGCCCGGGGATTTTAAATCCCCTGCGTCTGCCGATTCCGCCATGCCCCCTTCCTGAAATTCATTATACCTTCAGGGTTTTGGTAACAAGATCTCTCAGAAGTTCAATCAGGAACTCGGGAAGCCCCGTAATGTAAGCCCTTTTGTAGGAATAGCCTCCGCTAAGTATGTGGAAGAACCTTTCAAGGACATGCTCTTTCCCCATAAGGAATGCAGCCCTCTGAAATCTGTAAGCCAAATCTGCTATCTTACCTGCAAATAGCAGTTCTTCATAAAAGTCTTCAACAACCAGTTTCCGATATACCCTAGCGAAATCGTCGGCAGGTCTTTCCAACGCCTTGACGAGTAATTTCGCCCCTTTGACCGCATAGTATATTCCCTCACCCAACAAGGGATCCACCATGTTCGCCGCATCCCCTACCAAAAGAACCCTTCCCCTCCCCAGCTGAAGATCCTCATATTTTGTGCAAAAGGGTATCATCCACCCCCTTGGCTTTCCCATGACCTTGGGTTTAACGAGGGAGTGGTTACGTATATACCCTCCTATAAGCTCTCCGAGGTTTTCCCTGCCCGTTGAGGCTATCCCCACGTTTAGAAGGTTACCTTTCGGAAATACCCAAGCGTAGCCCCTGCTAACAAGCCCTATGTCTATGACCACCTTGTCCCCTATGTCCCCTTCGGCAGGAAGCTCTACGGATCTAAAGAAGATCTTTTTCTTGTAGCCGAGCTGTCTTCCTACCTTCGTGTAAAAGCCGTCCGCCCCTATAAGAAAGTCCGCCTTCAGGTTACCCCTTGAGGTGAAAATCTCCAAGGTCTTTCCCTCGGAGAACCCCATAAATTCGGTTTCCTCCCACAACTGTGCCCCTTCTTTAAGGGCTTTTTCCGTGAGAAAGCGGTCAAAGTTTGCCCTGTCAACTATGTAGGCAACTTCCCGATCCGCACTCCTTTCAATAAAAGTTTCCCCCCGCCACCCTAAGATTCCGCCCCTAATTTTGTTTAGAACCTGCTTTTCCCAACCTTCGGGGAGAAGATGAGCTATCCTTGCGGAGAGACACCCTCCGCAGAGCTTGAACCTCGGAAGTTTTTTCTTTTCAAGGATTAGAACCTTAGCTCCCCTTTTGGAAAGCTCGTGGGCAACGGTAGCCCCGGCGGGTCCCGCACCCACTACTACCGCATCCCATTTCACGCAAAATAATATACATGGTCTCCTCCTTCGTCATTACAGGCTACTTGGGTAGCGGGAAAACCACATTGATACTCAACTCTGTAAGGAAACACCTTAAAGACAAAAGGGTTGCCCTTATAGTGAACGAGTTTGGCGAGGTTGGGTTAGACGGGAAGATTTTAAAGAACGCCTACTCGGAGGTCTTAGAGATAGAAGAGGGGTGCATATGCTGTAAGCTCTCCCAAGAGTTTGAAAGATCGGTAGTCAAGATTATGGAGGACTACAAGCCCGACGTTATAGTGGTTGAAACTTCGGGAACCTCAGAGCCTTTCCCCATAATGTTCAGCCTCAGAACCGTGGGCACCGCTGTTGAAGGAGTTATCTGCGTTGTGGACTCAAAGAATTTCTTCAAATACAAGGATGAGGACACCGCCAAGTATCAGCTGGCTTCCTCCAATATAGTGGTTCTGAACAAAATTGATCTTGTGGACGAAAAACAGCTCTCTCGGGTTGAGGAGGAAGTAAGACGTATAAAGGAAAGCTACAAGTTAGAAAACCTCTTTACACGGGAGGAGAAAAAGAACCTTTACAGTATCTACAGGAGCGTAAAGGGCAAAGTCCCCGCAGAGGTATTCGCCGGTGTGGGAAACCCTCTGCAGCTGAAGGAACTGCCCTATACCCACGGACACGGGGATATAGGTCAGAGGGTAGTGGAGTTCGGTGAAAAGGTCTCTTACGAAAAGCTTATGGAGTTCCTCTCCAATCTCCCTCCCGAGGTATACAGGGCTAAGGGGATAGTGAGGATAGACTCCTACCCTTACCCGGTGCTCGTCCACTACGTCTTCGGCGACATAGACATAGGAACTCCGGTTCAGGGATACGAGGGGAAATCCTTTATAGTGCTCATAGGGAAAAACCTCGGCACTACCCTCCGTATTTAGCGAGGAACATCTTAAGGGATCTCAGGGTTTCCCTATAGCCGAGGGCATAAAATTCGTCCGCTTTGTGTATGTCAAGGGGGGAGTAGGAGGCTATATCGGGCGTTATAACCAGATCGCAGAGTTCCTTTCTCTTATCTACGTTTGATCTGACCGCTAGGAAGAAGCTCCTTAGGAGCAAGCTTACTATGTTCCTGCAGTCCGAGATTTCCTCCAAGGGGTTTACGTCTATCCCTATCTTGGGAGTCTTATACCTTTCAAAGGGTTCAACGGGGAGGTTGTTCATAACCCCGCCATCTATGAGAAGTTTGTCCTCATACTCCACGGGTTCAAATATGCCCGGAAGGGCACAGCTACCTAAAAGCACGGGGGCAAGCTTGCCCTTGCTCAGGTAGAGGGGCTTCCCCGAAAGGACATCGGTCACACAGATGTAGACCTTTTTTGGGAGGTCCTCTATCCTCTCTACGTCTATCAGTTGGGTGAAATACCTTTCCGCTCTCTTGAAGGAAAAGAGACCCCTTTTGGGTATCTGGGGTCTGAAGAGGGTAAGCCAGCGGGTTTTCTTTACCAAGGCGAGCATCTCCTCGGGACTGTATCCGTAAGCGTAAAAGACTGCAACTATTGCACCCGCACTCGCCCCGCTTAGGGCTTTCACCTTAAGACCCAGCTCCTCTATCGCCTTTAGGGCACCTATGTGGGCTACGCCCCTCGCCGCACCCCCCGAAAGGACCAAGTTAACCTTCATCTTCCCTTTCCAAGAGAACTGTGCACATGCAAACCGCTCCCTCCTCTCGGGCAAAACCCTCTCTCCTCTTTCCCTTTATGGAGACGGCGTCAACCTCCACACCCAGAAGGCGGGATAAATTCTCCCTTATGGCTCTTTTGTAAGGGGCTATCTTGGGCTTGTCCGCTATAAAGACGCAGTCAACGTTTACAACCCTGTAACCCTTCTCCTTAGCTCTCTTGAGGGCTTCCTTTAAGAAGATCTCCGAGCTTGCAGACCTCCATCTTTGATCGGTGTCGCTGAATATCTCCCCTATGTCCTCCGAGCCTATAGCTCCCAAGATGGCGTCGGTTATCGCATGGAGTATAACGTCCCCATCCGAGTGCCCCTTAAGACCGAAGGGAGAATCTATCTTCACCCCACCCAGAACCAAAGGTTTCCCCTCTTCAAATTCGTGGGAGTCAAACCCCAGACCCACCCTTATCTTCATGAAAGGCACCACCTCAGAACCGCCATCCTCACAAAGAGACCGTTTCTAACCTGATCCTCTATGAGGGACTTTTCCGAATATATAAGGTCTCCCGCTATATCTACCTCTCTGTTTACGGGTCCCGGGTGCATAAAGAGACCCTTTAGCCTCTTGTATCTTTCCCGGGTCAAACCGAACTCTAAAAAGTAGCTCCTTTCGGAGGGGATGTAGTTTTCCTTCTGCCTTTCCTTTTGGAGGCGAAGCCACACTACCACATCCGCCCAGTCAATTCCTTCATCTACGTTTTTGAAGACCCTTTCAACCCCCAAGGCTTTAACATCTTTGGGAATCAAAGTTGCCGGGCCGCACACCGCCACAGATACACCGAACATCTTCATCAGGGCAGCGCCCGACCTAAAGACCCTGCTGTGGAGAATGTCCCCCACATAGAGGACCTTAAGACTTTCCAAAGATCCGAATCTTTCCCGAAGGGTAAAAAGGTCTATTAGCCCTTGAGTAGGGTGCTGATGTGTTCCGTCCCCTGCATTCACAAGGCTCAGCTCCAGAGAATCAACCAGATCTTTGTAGGGGTAAAGGACAAAGGGAACCCTGAAGACTACCCCCTTAAAGCCGAGAAGTTCAAGGGTCTTGAGAGTATCGTAGAAGCTCTCCCCCTTTGTCATGGAACTTGTTTGCCCGCTTATGGAGTAGGTTCTAAGTCCCAAGAGCCTTGCAGCCTTCTCAAAGGATATCTTGGTTCTTGTGGAAGACTCCAAAAAAAGGAGCGCCACGTCCCCCTCAATCTTGTAGCTAAGACCCTCCTTGAACCCCCTTGCATACCCGAGTATAGTTTCAACGTCTTGGCGGGTTAGGTCCGAAACCGATATAAGACTTCTCATCACCCCGGTTTGTATTCCGCCTTTGATGTAGCGGTCTCCCAGAGGACCACCTTTACCACCTTGACCTCTCCCAAGAGGCGAGCCTCTTTTAGCTTCTGGGTTAAAAAGTCGTAGAAGAACTTGGCGAGGGCTTCTGCTGTTGGGCAGAACTCAACTGGGAAGATCTTGAGGGCACCGTATTTCTCGGCAACCTCTTTCAGCTCCTCATACATGGGATCGTTTACGTCTATGATGAAGCTGTGGTCTATGGTGTCTATTAGGTCCTTGAGGGCATTCTTCACGTGGTAGAAGTCCATAACCATGTCCTGTTCGCTGAGGGTATCCGAGCCTACGGTTACCTCAAGAACGTAGCTGTGCCCGTGGAGATTTACACACTTGTTCTGGGGAACCTCCACCTCACGGGTGAACTCCGCTCCTCTTCCGTGGGTGAGGTTCTGCTTCCAAACCCTGTGACCCGCCTCAAAGCGGAAGGTCTTTGATATTTCCCACCTCACCAGACCACCACCCTTTGGGCTTTTTCTATGAGATCCACTATCTCATCGTAGCTCTTCATCATCTCTTCGGGAACCTTAAGGTTCCTCGCCTTGGCATCTTCGGCGCAAACATACCAGCCCCTTCTGGTGGGCCATCTCAGAACACCGTCCTGTATCAGGATAACTATGTCCCCGTCCGAGAGAAGTTCCGAGGAAAAATCACCGAGCTTCCTCACAAGCCAAAGGGTGTTTACCATACAAACACCGCCTCCGCCGAATTTATTATCTCACTTATCTCCTCCGCAGACCTCACTTCAACTTCGCAGAGAAAGTCGCTCTCTTTAAGCCCCCTCTCTTGGATGGATGCGTCCTCTACTATCAGTCTCATGTTTACAAAGTCTAAGGTTTCATAGAACTTCTCAAAGGAGTCAACCCCCAAGTCTTCCGGTCTCCAGCGGGTGAGGGTGTAAACTCCGTCCCTTATGAAGATGAAGTCAAGCTCGTGGTTCATAGCCACCGCAGTAGCTACCCTGAAAGCCTCGTGAGCCTTCCAAGAAAAAGGATCCCCCTTGAGGATAAACACCACCTTCAT
>WFYH01000109.1 GCA_015490215.1 Aquificaceae bacterium | reverse complement strand
TCCGCCCTGCTCGGCGGAGAGGTGAAAATAGAGAAGATACCTTCCGCAGGAGAAAGCTCGGGTGAAAAGAAGGGTAAGAAGTTCCCCTTAGAAATCACCGTGGACGTGAAGTTTGACACCCTAAACCCCATAAGGGTTCGCCTCCCAGAAGGGTATGCCAACGTAAGACTACAGGGATGGGTTTTGGGGAAGGTGCCCAAGCTGGAAAGCGGTATAGGTATTGAATTCTTGAGCGGTGAGCTCTTCTACTTCGGGCGGAACTTCTTTGTAAAGGAAGGTATCCTTGAAGTTCTCAAGACCCCTCAGGAAGAGGAAAAGAGGATAGACATAACGGTTGTAAACCCCTCTGATGAGGAGACCATCTTTATAAACCTTAGGGGTGACATAAGTGATCCTGAAATCTTGGTTTGGGCAGAACCTCCCAAAGACCCTCAGGAGATACTCACCAAACTCATAGTGGGAAGCTCCGCAGAGGGGTTGATACCCGTTGCGGATGCCCTGCTGAAAGAGTTCGGGCAAATTTCCGAACTTAGAAAGGGTATAGCCTCCGCCTTGGGTGTGGATCTGAGCCTTTCCACCGAAACATCCGCCCAAGGGGAGGTGGGTGTAAGCGTAAAGGTAAGGAGGAAGATAGCCCAGATCTTTTCCGTAGAGTTCCAGCAGAGCACCCTGAAGGACCCGAGAAAAACTTATATGGGTGTGAGCTTGCACATGAAGGGCGGTGTATCCCTGCAGGGTAGGAGCTTTTCCGATAACTCTTCGGAGATAAGGCTCAGATTTATCCGCAAATTTGACTTCTGAGAAGGTCATAATTATTTTCTGCGATGAGCTTTAAAGGGGTCATAGAAGAGATCTCTAAGATCGTAAGGGGAAAAGAGGAGGTAATTGAAAAAGCCCTTGTATGCTTCCTTGCAGGAGGTCACCTCCTTATAGAAGATGTCCCCGGAGTGGGCAAGACCGCTTTGGCGCTGTCCTTGGCGAAGGTTTTGGGGCTTTCCTTTTCAAGGATACAGTTCACCAGCGATATGCTCCCTACGGATATCACAGGCACATCCGTTTACGACCAAGTTCAAAAGGAGTTCGTTTTCAAGAAGGGACCTATCTTCAACAATGTGATCCTTGCGGACGAGATAAACAGGGCAACTCCCAAAGCCCAGAGCGCCCTTTTAGAAGCTATGGCGGAAGGGCAGGTTACGGTAGACGGGAAAACTTACAGGCTTCCGGAACCCTTCTTTGTTATAGCCACCCAAAATCCCATAGAGCACTACGGGACATATCCACTACCCGAATCCCAGCTTGACCGCTTTGCTATGCGCCTGTCGGTGGGATACCCGGATCCTAAAACGGAAACAGAAATAGTCATGGGCAGGAACCCCCTTGAGAAGATAGAAACCCTCCGTGTTCTTACGTCTCCCCAAGAGATTTCCTCCGTCAGGGAGGAGGTAAAGCAGATTTACATCTCCGAAGAGATTGCCCGCTTTGCGGTGAAAATAGTAGCGAGGACGAGGAACGACCCCGACGTGATATTGGGTGTATCAACGAGGGGTGTCCTGCATCTCGTTTCCTGTGCCAAGGCGCAGGCTTACCTGAGGGGAAGGGACTTCGTAGTACCTGAGGATATCCTTGAGCTTGCGGTTCCAGTCCTCGCCCACAGGCTTGTGGTAACTGAGGGGTTAGCTAAGGAAGAGGTGATAAAGAGAGCTTTGAGAGCAACAGAGGTTCCGAGGTGAACCAAAGCTTTTCCCTCGTTGTGCTCCTTCTTTTTTCCGCTGTTGGGATCATCTGGAGCGATAGCGTTTCCCGCTTCAAGGAAGTCATAGTCCCCCTGCTGGTGGTGATAATGCTGAGCATGGGACTTACCCTGACCGCCGAAGACTTCAAAAGGATACTCAAAAGACCTCACATAATCCTCTACGGTGCTCTTCTTCAGTTTTCGGTTATGCCAATGACGGGATTTTTCATAGCCAAGCTCTTCGGCTACAATCCGCAGCTTCTTGCGGGTGTGGTCCTCGTAGGGTCCGCTCCCGGCGGAACCGCTTCAAACCTGATAACCTACCTCTCGGGCGGAAACCTACCTTACTCCGTTTCCATGACAGCCCTCTCAACTTTACTTTCGCCTCTTTTTACACCCCTGTGGACGCTCCTTTTGGCGGGAAAATACGTTCCCGTTCCTTTTACCGCTATGGCGCTGACCACCCTTAAGATAGTCATACTCCCCGTTCTTTCGGGCATGACCTTAAGAGTCCTTCTCGGCGAGAGGGTAAAACGCCTTGAACCCCTCCTACCCTACTTGGCGGTTTTGGCTATAGGTTTTATAATCTCCGTCATCTTTGCGGTAAACAAGGAAAAGCTCTTTGATACGAGCCTGAGCCTCTTTATCGGTGTAAACCTGCATATACTCATAGGGTTCGCCCTCGGTTTTCTCCTTGGTAAGCTTGCACGCCTTGATAACCAGCTTGCCAAGACCCTCTCCATAGAGGTGGGCATGCAGAATTCTGGGCTTTCTGCGGTTTTGGCTATGAAGTTCTTCTCACCCCTCTCTGCTCTGCCCTCTGCACTCTTCAGCCTTATGCAGAACCTAATAGGCTTGCTCCTCTCTCCCCTCTTTAGAAAGCTTTGACCCAAAAGGAGCCTTTTGCTATTTTGAAAACAATGGAAGAGCCTATATGTCCTAAGTGCAAGGGAACGGGCTTTGTTAAAAAGGAATCTGGTCTTCTGGAGCTTTGCGAATGCAGGTTCAAAGAGGAGGACATAAACAAAGCCCTCGGTATACCCAAAAGGTTTTGGCACGCCACCTTGGACAACTTTGAGCTGAGGACCGCTTCCGAAAGGACCGCCTTTGCGGTGTGTCAGTATTATGTTTCCTCCTTCGGTGAAAAGGAAGGGGAAGGGCTTACTTTTGTTGGTAACCCGGGGGTAGGGAAGACACACCTTGCGGTAGGTGTTCTTAAAGAGATTTTTCTGAAGAAAGGTGTAAGGGGAAGGTTCTTTGACACCAAGGATCTCCTCTACAGGCTCAGATCTCTGATAGAAGAGGGAAAGCTCTCAAGGGCGATAAAGAGGATTTTGGGACTGCCCCTTATAGTCCTTGATGACCTCGGAAGCGAAAGGCTCTCCGACTGGCAGAGGGAGGTCCTCTCCTACATAATTACCTACCGCTACAACAATCTAAAGAGCACCCTCATAACCACAAATCTTTTCATAAGCGATGAGGACAAAGAAAAGGCTCTAAAAGAGAAGAAGGGCGATAAGCTCCTTATGAAGATGCCCAAGGTTACCTTGGCGGAGAGGCTCGGTTGGGGGATAGTTTCAAAGATAAACCAGATGAACAAGACGGTTTTTATGTTCTGAAAACTTTCAGCTGCCGCACCTTAAAACCTTTGCCCTGTAGGGTATCACCCCATCCTTTAGCATCCCCAACCTTTTGGCGGCACCGTAGGACAGGTCTAAGTTCCTTCCCCTCACGTAGGGACCCCTGTCAAGGACCTTTACCCTCACCGCTTTTCCGTTTTTGAGGTTCCTAACCAAAAGAACCGTTCCCAAGGGAAGGGTCCTGTGGGCGGCTACGAGGTCGTGCATGTTGTATCTGACCCCAGAAGCGGTCCTCCTGCCGTGGAACTTGGGACCATACCAAGAAGCCTTGCCGGTGATGTAGCGGGGGCACTTTCTTACGTTGTTGTCTCCGCACCTTACGGTCTGCACCACCGCCCTGAACCTTTCCTTCCCCTTGAAAACCCTCTTCAACCTTTTAGGAAGGCATATACCCCTTACGCTTTTTGAGTGCCTGACCGCTATTATCAGACTCCTTCCTGTGATGGGATCCGTTATCTTCACCCTGCTTTTGTGCTGCAACCTGTCCGAGTAGGCAAACTTGAGGTTGCAAAATTTAACGATCATGTAGGCTTTGGAAGGGCATGGGGCATACAGGGAACTCCTCGTATAGGCGGACTTGCCCGCACAGGATACAAAAATCCACAGAAAAATAAGAAAGATCACCTTCATGCCTTGGCGGTAAGGAAGTCTGCAACCGCAAAGGCTGCAAAGGCGTCGGGCTTGAGGACGGGCTTAAGCCCTTGGGCAAGAACGTAGCCCACCGCCTCTTTGACTATCACGCTTGACCTGTGGTCGGGGTTGGGGTTTATATCAAGGTGAACCTCAAAGGGTCTCTCGCCTACCACGTCCGCTATCATTAGGGCGGTGTAGACAGCCCTGTTTACCTCCTCCATGAGCCTCTGCCTAACGGACCTGATCCTTTCTACCTTGTCTATCTGCCAAAAGACCTTGGCTCCCCTGTTTGAGTCTATATGAATTACCACGACGGTTACAAAGATGGTCCACTCCTTCAGCTGTCTTGAGTCACAGCCAACGTAAACGGCACTCTCGGGCGAACTTTCCCTTATAAAACCTTTCACCTCCTCTATGTCGGAAAAGGCGGGCATGATTATTTTCCGGGATCAAAGTCCACCTTTTGCGCCCACGGGGGTCTATACATGATCCAGTGCTTTAGGTTCTCCGGGCTTTTGGAGTAGCACACCTCACAAAGGAGTCCCTTCGGCGTTATCTTGGAGTTGTCATCGCAGCATTCTGTCAGGTTCCAAAACTCGTAGTTGTCGTGGAAGATGAGCTTCCCGCAGGATATACACTCGTAGAGTTTACAACCCTTCTCTTCAAGGAACGCTTCCAGATCCTTGTCTTCGGGCAGATCCTCCAGCTCAAAGACGTTTTTTAAAAACTCTTTCTGTTTGTCGGAAAGATCCTTCAGTTTCATACTCAGTCCACCCTTAGAACTACTTTACCAAAGTGGCGGGACTCCTCCAAATACCTGTGAGCCTCGGGAGCTTCCTTAAGATCAAAGACCTTATCAACCACGGGCTTAAGCAGTCCCCTTTCAAAGAGCTTCGTTATCCTGAAAAGGCTCGCTCTCCTTCCCATGTAAACGCCCTGAAGGTCTATCTCCCTGACAAATATGTAACGGATGTCTATCTCCGCCTTGTCGCCGGTGGTTGTTCCGAAGAAAACGAGCTTTCCTCCTCTTTTGAGAGATCTAACGCTCTTCCAGAAGGTTGCGCTTCCCACATGATCAACGACTATGTCTACCCCTTCCTTGAAAACCTCCCTTACCTTTTTGTCCACCTCTTCCTCGTAGTGGTTTATCACCAAGTCCGCTCCAAGCTGATAGCACCTTTTTGCCTTTTCCTCGTTTCCCGCAGTGGCTATGACGTAGGCTCCGAAAAGTTTAGCGAGCTGTATGCCCGCCACGCCTACACCCGAAGATCCGCCCCATATCAAAACCCTGTCACCGGGCTTTATGTTCCCCTTATCAACGAGGGCGTTCCAGACGGTCAGAAAGGTAAGAGGATAACTGGAAGCCTCTTCAAAGGAGAGGTTAGAGGGTTTCTTTATAACGTTCCTTGCGGGAACCGCCACATACTCGGCGTAGCCTCCCTTGGTGGCAAGCCCCAAGATGTCGTAGTATCTGCAGTGGTTGTCGTCTCCGCTCTGGCACTCCGCACACACACCACAGGATAGCCCGGGGGCGATTACCACCTCGTCCCCTTCCTTTACGTTTTTGACCAGAGAACCGACCCTTTCAACCACACCGCTTACGTCAGCTCCGAGGATATGGGGAAGTTCGGGCTTCACCGCAAGGGCACCCATCCTCACCCATATATCAAGGTGGTTCAGAGCCACAGCCTTTACCCTTACGAGGACCTCATCCTCCTTTATCTCGGGCTTAGGAAAGTCATCCACAAACTTGAGCTTTTCCGGTCCGCCGAATTCTTCAAGAATTACCGCTTTCATGAGAAACCATTTTACAATTGAAAGCAATAAACTGTAGGATCTTCTACTCCCGCCGACTTAAAGCCTTCCTTCCTCTCGTAGCACTTTATGCACCTGCCGCAGTGGAGGGAACGTTTGGGGCTGATACAGGAGAAGGTAAGCTCGTAAGGAACGTAGGTAGCAAACCTCCTGATAATCTCGTGTTTTTCCAATCCCATGAAGGGCGTCTCTATCTTTATCCTCTTTCTTAAACCCTTGGATATGACCTCCTCAAGGCTGTCAAAGTAATCCCTGCTGTTATCGGGAAAGGGATACAGCCCGAGGCTCCCCACCGCCAAGGTGTATATATCCCTTTTGACCGCCTCAAGGGTCACCAGCGTTGAGAGTATCAGGTTTCTTAGGGGTATTTCAAGCTCTCCCTCAGCGGGTTTGAGACTTTTGAGGAATACCGTCCTGAAGGGGGCTATCCTAATGTAGTCCTTTTTTAACCTCGCCCACAGGCGAAGGAGCCACTTCCTCTCTACCTCTTCCCAAGGGAAACCACATCTTACGTATACGGGAAACACGAAGGTGTTTTTCCTTAGGTAGTAAACCGCAAGGGATGCACTTTCAACCCCCGCGCTCATAAGGAGGGCTATCCTTTTCAAGGGACCTGCCCCCTAACTCCCGAGCCCGCCAGATGCCTGCCCCCGTCCAAGGCAATTATCTCACCCGTCATCCCTTCCACCCTAAGCAGGTAGAGGGTGAGATCTATAACGTCCCTGAGGGGAACCTCCCGTGCCAAGGGTGTATTTCTCAGGAGTCTACCCCAGTCCTCGGGAGGCATACCCTCCGGTCTGAGTACGGGACCAAGAGCTATGCAGTTTACGAGGATGTGCGGAGCCAATTCCTTAGCAAGTACCTTCACAGCGGTATGCAGCGCTCCCTTGGCTACAAAGTAAGCGGAAAATTCTTTGTAGGGTGTGCCCAAAACCGCCCAATCCCCGAATGCCACTATCCTGCCCTTTACAGACCCACCGTTTTTTTTCATCAGAGATGCGCTCTCCTTAGCTATAAAGAAAAAGGCTTTAGTTATGGGTAGCATGTGATCGTCAAAGTCCTTAAGGGTTACCTCTTCAAAGGGAATCCGAACGTAAGGAGAGGCTAAGTGGATAAACGCGTCCAGCCTGCCGAAGTAATTTTCAACTTCCCTTACTATGCAACCGTAAGAAGCTTCATCTCTAAGATCAGCTCTAATGGCAAGGCTTCTCCTTCCCTTGGTTGAAGCAAGTTCCTTAAGGCTGTTTGCTTCCCTTTCGGAGGTGCTGTATACCAGAGCAAGGTCGTAACCTTCTTCCAGTAGGGCGGAAGCTATGTGGGATCCTATCCTCCTTATACCCGTTACGAGGGCTACCTTATTCATAGTTCAAAGGTCACAGGTCTGCCCCCTCCGGGAGCGTCCTTGGGCGGTGGGTTATGGCGCAGCAGGTTTAGGGAAAAGTTCAGGTTGTCGTAGAGGCTTATGGAGTAGTTGTCCCAAAATACGCAGGTTCCCGCAAGGCAGAAATACCCCCCGCTCGTGGGGGCTATCTGCTCCGCAATAAGCAGAGTGTAGTTATCCATATTTGATTTCGCCGTATCTTCCGCCCTTACGACTATTTTTGTGTCCGGGAATATAGGCTTTATGGAAGCGGTGCAGGCGAGAACCACCTTGCGGACGTTCACCTCGTTGTCCGCATTTCTGTTATATCTCCGTATCTTGGAGGTAACCACGAAGTATTTATCACCCTCGTGGTTGTTTTCTTCATCCGTTACCTCGTCCGGATTTAACTCCATCCCGAACCTTCTGGCGAGGGTGTTACAGGTATCCGCTATTCTATCCTCGTTCTTGTAATAGCCGAGAAGGATAACCTTTTTTCCGAGTTCCCAGACCCAGCGCTCCACATCGTTGACTTCCTCTTCGGAAAAGGGGATCTCCGGGTAGTTAAAAACGATCGTGTCGTATTCCGCAAGGCTGTCCCACTTATCCACCTCGTCTATTTCAATGCCCGCTTTTTGAGCTTCTTTCTGAAGGATGGAGAAGTAGTAGTAATCGGTGATGGTAAATTCCTGATGGGTTATGCTCCAAGCCACCCTCGTCTTCTTCATGGTGAAATTATTATCCCATCTCCACCGAAGTTTTACATAGGTTTACCACCGATCTTCACGTCTTTCCTTCCTATACCTGTAGTATCCGTATCCGAGGAGGATAAGAACCAAAATGAGTACCACCGGAAGGATTACGATGCCCACCATTATCACGAGTGCGGTCAGAAAACCGGCTATAAAGCCAGCCAAGAAGCACATAAGGCACTTCATCTTCCCTTTGCCTCCTCGTATATCCTAAAGCCGGAGCTTGTTCCTATGCGGTCTGCACCTGCTTCAACCATCGCCAAGGCAGTTTTCAAATCCCTTATTCCTCCCGAAGCCTTAACCTTTATTCTGCCTTCGGCAACCCTTTTCAGAAACCTCACATCTTCTACGGTTGCCCCTCTGTCACCAAAGCCTGTTGAGGTTTTGACGAAATCTGCTCCCGCCTCAATACATAGCTTTACCGCTGTTTCTTTTTCTTCCTCGGTGAGGTAGCAGGTCTCTAAGATAACCTTGAGGAGAACTCCCGTTTCCCTCTTGAATGCCTTTATTTCTTCCTCCACGTATCCGTAGTTTCTTGCTTTAAATTCGGAGATGTTCATAACCACGTCCAACTCGTCCGCTCCGTCCCTTACCGCCCTTACGGCCTCATGAATCTTGGTCTCTTTCTTTGAAAGTCCGAGGGGGAAACCCACCACGGAGCAGACTTTTATCCTGCGGTTCGCAACTTCGGAGGCTATCCTCACATGGTAGGGGTTCACACAGATCGCATAAAAACCTATCTGAAGGGATCTTCTCACGAAGCTTTCAACCTCGGCGGGAGTGGCAAAGGGCTTGAGCAGTGTGTTGTCTATAAGTTTTCTCAGATCCATCTACCAAGAGACCTCTTCTATCCTCAGCCAAGGTTTTTTCAAAATCCTGCCCGGTCTTATCCCTATGTCAAAAGGTTGAAGTTCGTCAAAGGAGGCAGGGACGAAGATGACATTCTTTGCCACATTGGGCGTCCTTTTCACTTTTAGACTTACGCCCCTCAGCGAGATCTCCTCTCCCAAGCCGAGGGCATCTGCGGTTTCAGGATTGACATAAGCCATCTGCTCCCTTTCAAGTCCGTGGGTCCAAAGGTGCCAATGCCCCAAGTTGTCCACCAGTCCGTTGTCACAGACTATAAATATTCCGTCTCCGCTCAGGTATTCCTCTTCGGGTAGATCTTCAGATTCTTCTAAAGGTGGTAGATCCGCCTCCGCCCCCGATTCCGAAGAAGTGATCTCCTCGTAGGAAAGACCGAGGTTGTTCAGGATCACCTCCGTATCCGCTTCAACCCCGAATACTTCTTTCAAAAGCTCCCAAGGAGCATAAGCTCCGGAAGGCGGATCTATCAGCAGAGGTGTGTGAAATACCCGTCCGAAGCCGTTCCTGAAACCTACAAACTCCCTTTCGTGGAAGAGCTTTGCAGGAACTATGTAAGCGGAGTAGTTGGCGGTAAGATCGGGATAAAGGGACAAGGCTACAACATCCTTCTGCAAAAGCTTCCCGAGATCCGCCTCCGACATATAAACGGCGGGGTTTGAAGATAGAATCAGAAGCTCAAGATCGTCTAGCTCTTCCAGAAATTCCTTTATACCTTTGCTTTTGACGGGCGTAACGTTTCCCACCAGCGAGTAGTTTACACCCGCCTTCCTCCTTATACGCAGGAGAGAACGCAAGACGTTTCCAGACCACGGGCTTCTGAGAAGGGTATCACCTACGAGGATTACCGACTCCCTTATCAGCGTCAAGACCTTGGCTATCCTTTCCAAGGTGTCTTTGAATAGGTAGCTCCCCCCCTTTCCATCAAGGATATCCGCAAGCTCCGTTATGAACCTCACTATAAGGGGAGGGCTCAAGAGGTGCCTTTCTGTTGCCTTGGCGGAGGTTGTGGCAAAGCGACTTGACACGGAAACTATGTAAGAGGACCTTTCAAAGGCATCCACCAGCCAGCGAGTGGCCATAACTTCCGAAAAGACCGGTTCACATTCAAGGGCAAGGATAAAGCGTTGATCCCTCCATCTTTGGGGCGGGATCGTTGAAGGTTTAAAGGGAAGAAACAGGGAATCGGAGTAGACATTTTCGGTAACCGCCGTGGCGTAAGCGTAATCCTTTAGATCCGTCAGCCTGTCTAAGAAAATTCCTACCTTCTCCTTCCCCTCCGTCGCTCTCTTTACCCGCCCAATGTCCGCTTCCGTGAATTTGTCCTTTTCCCTTTGCAGTATACCCTTAATCCGAAAGGAGCTATACGGGGCTTCTTGCAAGAGAGCCAACCCCTTACTGCAGAGACTACCTATGCCGTTGGGATCGTGGGGATGACCGTATATGTCCTCTATCTTTCCCCCTTTCAGGTAAGCGATATAACCACACCCGCATCCGCAACCCATACAGAGACCGCAGCGAACCT
>WFYH01000108.1 GCA_015490215.1 Aquificaceae bacterium | reverse complement strand
CTGCACCCCCGAGCAGTTGGAAGAGGAGAGAAGAAAGGCTCAAGAAAGGGGCATAGCCTACAGGTATTCGGGCAGATGCAGAAACTTGACAAAGGAAGAGGTTGAGAAACTCAAAGCCCAAGGAAAGCCCTATGCGGTCCGCTTCAGGGTTCCCGACGGCAGGACGATAGTCTTTGAGGACATAGTAAAGGGGCACGTAGCTATAAACGTGGACGATTTCGGCGACTTTGTGATAGTCAGGAGCGATGGTTCTCCCACCTACAACTTCGTGGTGGTCGTTGACGATGCACTCATGGGTATAACCCACGTGATAAGGGGCGAGGACCACCTTCCCAACACACCCAAGCAGATACTCATCTACGAAGCTTTGGGATTTGAAGTCCCCAAGTTTGCCCACCTGCCCGTTATACTGGGCGAAGACAGGAGCAAGCTCTCCAAAAGGCACGGTGCGGTATCGGTTAGAAACTACAGGGAAGAAGGTTTCCTGCCCGAAGCCCTCTTTAACTATCTCTGCCTGCTGGGGTGGTCTCCCCCGGAAGAAGAAAAGGAGATCTTCTCTAAGGAGGAGCTTATAAAGATCTTTGACCTCAAAGACGTAAACTCGGCACCTGCGGTGTTCAGCAGGGACAAACTCAGGTGGATGAACGGTGTCTACATAAGGGAGGTTGTAAGCCTTGATTACCTGTTAGAGAGAGCGCTTCCCTTCCTTGAAAAGGCGGGCTACGATGTGAGCGACAGGGAGTACGTCAAGAGGGTCCTTGAAAAGACAAGGGACTCCTACGACACTCTCAAAGATATGGTGGAGCGCTTGGAACCCTTCTTCAAGGACGAAGTGGAAATTCCCAAAGAGCTTGTAGATACCTTAAGGGAGCTGGACGCAGGTGAGGTTTTAAGGAGGTTTATAGAAAAGCTCTCAGACAGAGACTTAAACACCGAAGAAGAAGTTAAAGCCTTAGCCAAAGAGGTTCAAAAGGAGCTGAAGGTAAAGCCCAAACAGGTGTGGCACAGCCTGAGGATAGCCCTCACGGGCAAGACCGAGGGGGTCGGCATAGACATACTCCTTTCCCTCCTTCCCAAGGAGAGGGTAATGCGCAGATTAGAGAGGGCGCTGAGCCTTATAGAGTGAATAGAGCCTTACAAAGTCCTCAAGGGATAGGTCCTCTACACGGACATCTGGGCTTACACCCGCTTCAAGGAGGAGTTTTTCGCTTATCTTTTTCTTGAGCTTTTTCCTTCTTGCGGAAAACAGGCGCGTGAGCATCTTCTTGTAGAGGTCTGGATCGTCCACGGAGACTTTATCTTTTCTCCTTAGCTTCAGAACCGCAGAGTCTACCCTCGGGGGTGGAACGAAGAACTTTCTCGGGACGCTCATAACGTATTCAGCCTCGTAAAAGGTCCGCAGGAAAATCCCGAGCCAGCTCGGTTTTTCTTTACCGAGGAGCTTAAGGGCTACCTCTTTTTGGAGCATTATCACCGCAAGCTTTACGCACCTGCTTTTGGCGATGTTTTCCACTATAAGGGATCCTACGTTGTAGGGTAAGTTGCCCGCCACCTTCAGCTTTTCTCCCAAAGAGCAGAGGTTAAAGCTCGTGGCATCTTCCCTCAGAACTTCCAATCTCCCGTCCTCTATACCCTCCAGCATCTCCACCATGGCGGGGTCCACTTCAAGGACGTAAAGCTTTCCTATATTGCGGCTGAGGATCTCCCTTGTGAGGTTCCCCGTTCCGCCTCCTATCTCAACTACCCTGTCACCTTCCGAAAGCTCAAGCTCGTCTGCTATCTTGGTGAGGACGCCTTTAGAGACCAGCAGGTGCTGCCCCAAGTGTTTTTTTAACCTTACCTTTTTCAGCTCCACTCCTTTGCAAACTCCTCAAGGGGTGTGTTGGGCTGGGCGTTCACATCCAAGGGTGCGGTTACGCCCCTTTTAAACCTCAGCACCCCCGCATAAGCTATCATGAGGGCGTTATCGGTGGAGAGCCTCGGACTGGGTATGTAGAGCTTAAAGCCCCTTTCTTCCGAGACTTGGCGGAACCTCTCCCTGAGCCTGCTGTTGGCGGAAACTCCGCCCACCACCGCTACCCTCTTTACCCCCGTTTTCTCCACCGCCATCAGGGTTTTTCGGATCAGTATGTCCACCGCCGCCTCCTGAAAGGAAGCTGCCACGTCCTCCTTTCTGAAGTTCTTTTCTTTCTTAAGCAGGTTCATAACCGCCGTCTTTAGACCGCTGAAGGAGAAATTAAGATCCCCGCTGTCGGACATGGGTCTGGGAAGCTCGTAGAGGGGCTTTCCCTTTTTTGCCAATCTGTCTATTTCTGGTCCACCGGGGTATCCGAGTCCGAGCATCTTAGCCACCTTGTCGTAGCTTTCTCCCACCGCATCGTCCAAGGTTCCCCCCAAGAAGGTGTATCTGCCAAAATCCTCCACAAGGTAAAGGTCGGTGTGCCCCCCCGATACTATCAGGGCAAGGAAAGGATATTCCACCTCCTTTTCAAGGAAGACCGAATAGATGTGCCCCTCAAGGTGGTGAACGGGGACCAAGGGTTTGCGGTAAAGGTATGCGACCGCCTTGGCAAAGGAAACGCCCACTACCAAAGAGAGGATCAAACCGGGTGTGAGGGTAAAGGAAACGAAGTCTATCTTTGTCAAATCAAACCCCGTCCTCTTCATCAGGAGATCCAAAAGGGGCAGGAGGTTCCTCGTGTGCTCCCTTGCGGAAAGTTCGGGAACCACACCCCCAAAGGGTGAGTGAACCTTAGCCTGAGATAGGATTACATCACCAATAGCTCCTTTCTCAGAGTCATAGAGAGCGAGGGCGGTTTCATCGCAGGAGGTTTCCACCGCAAGGGTTATCATGCAGCCCTTTTCAGGGTCTTTGCCTCTATGATCTCCAGCGCCTTCCTGAGCTGAACGTCTATTTCGGGAAGCAGGATCACCTTCTGACCGTTACCTTCTATCCTCATCTTTCTGATGGTATCCGCAAGTTTCTCCCAAGTTTTTTGATCCATCTTCACCTCAACGTCTGGATTTATACCCTTCTTGTGGATAAGGCGACCTTTGGGGGTGTAGTAGTAAGCAACGGTCAGCTTTATGGCGGATCCATCCTCAAGGGGGATTATGTTCTGAACGGAGGCTTTACCGAAGCTCCTTTCCCCCACTATCACCGCCCTTCCGTGATCCTGCAGGGCACCAGTAACTATCTCCGATGCGCTGGCGGAACCTCTGTTTATGAGAACCACAAGGGGAAGGTCTTTGGGTATAAGGGGATCCTCCTTAGCGTAGTATTTCTCTTCGTCCCTGCGTCCCTTGGTAGAGACTATAAGCTTACCCTCTTCAAGGAAAACGTCGGAGACCTTTACCGCTTCCGAGAGAAGTCCTCCCGGATTGTTTCTGAGGTCAAGGATTATCCCGTCAACCTTTTGGCTCAGAAGATCCCTGAGAGCCTTTTTAAGATCACGGGAAGTGTAGTGCTGGAACTGGGTTATCCTCACGTATCCTATATTTCTGAACTTCACATACTTGACGCTTTCTATCTTTATGATCGCCCTCTCTATCTCTACGGTTATGGGTTTGTCAAGTCCCTTTCTCATGATGGTGAGCTTGACCTTGGTGCCGGGCTTACCCCTTATCTGTTTGACTATGTCAAGGAGGGTTTTGCCAAAGGTATCTTTGCCGTCCACCGCAATTATTATGTCCCCAGCCCTAAGACCCGCCTTGAAAGCGGGAGTTCCCTCTATGGGGGCGACCACTATGGGTCTTCCCTTTTCCATACTGATCTCAATGCCTATGCCTCCGAACTCCCCTTCCGTTTCCTCCATAAACTCTTTGTATTTGTCTGGAGGAAAGAATCCAGAAAAGGGATCTAGAGAGGAAACCATACCGCTCAGGGCACCGTAAATAAGATCCTTTACGTTGGGAGGTTCAACGTAGTTTTCTTTGACTATCTTAAGAACGTCTGAAAAAAGGCGAAGGTAAGAGTATTCATCCTCCTGACCTACCGTCTTTGAGGTTCCCGTTATAAAGCCCGCCAAAAAGAGCAGAAAGCCCACGGTAAAGGGAAAGAAAACCTTCCTCATTTCTTTACCTCTCCCAAGGAAATCCTCCTTACCTCCCCAATGTAAAAGTCCACCGTGCCCACCTCCGACTCGGAGGTGCACTTAAGGGACGAAGTTACCGAAAACCTCTCCTTCTTCCCGTCCTTAAACAGCACCGAAAGGGTAGCCTCACCGCCCCTTACGCTGAGCACCCTGATCTCTTTAATCTGACTCAGGGACACGCTGTAGTCAAGGGCGCCTTTCTTTAGGGTAAGGCTCGCGCCCTCACCGCAGTTCAGTCCCTTGAGCTTGTGAACCGTCCCCTCGGTGTCCTCCACGACCACGGACACATTCCTAACTTCTGGGGGTATGCTGATGGGTTCCGACATACCGAGCAAAAGGGGCACCGTTGCGATTAAAGCACCGAGCCTTTTCATTGTATAGACTAAGATTTTACACCAAAAGGTTCTCAAGCTCCTGACGGTTGATTATCTCTATGTAGCCCCTTTCGGTGTTTATGATGCCCTGCTTTTTCCACCTGCTCATGACCCTTATGGCGGTCTCAACGGTGGTTCCCGTCATCTCCGCAATATCCTGCCTAGTGAGGGGCAGTTTTATAACTATCTTCCCATCTTTTTTCTTCCCCACCCTGTCCGCCAGCTCAAGGAGGACTTTGGCAATCCTTTCCTCCACCTTACCCGAGGCTATGCTCTTGAGGATTTCGTAGGCATGAAGGAGGTTTGAAGTTGCGTCGCAGGTCATCTTTATAGCCACAGCGGGATACTTTATCGCCAAGTTTATAAAGTCGGAGTTGGAGATATAAAGAACCTTGCTCTTGAGAACCGCCATGGCGGTGTAGGTAGTCTTGGGAGCTTTGCCTCCCCACTCTATCCACCCGAAGACATCCCCCGGAAATACGAGCCGAACTATAACCGTCCTACCGTCTTGAGTTTCCTTTATGAGCTTAACAAGACCATCAATAAGTATGAATATCCCCGGCTCCGCATCCTCCTCAAAGAAGAGATAGTCCCCCTTGGCGTAGTCCTTTATGGTCATATACCTTATGGCTTCTTTCAGCTCCTCCTGATTTAGGTCCTCAAAGAGGTGAATCTTTTGGATATAGCTTAGCTTCAGATCCTCTGGAGTTTGCCTTTTTCCAGCAGCTGTTTTTCCCATCCTTTTCCTCCTAAGATTACTGTAGGTTTAAAAACCACATAGTCCGTATGAAACCCCACCCTGTTTACACCGCCGAAGGTGTGGTTGTCTCCTATGGCTATATGAATAGTTCCCAAGATCTTTTCCGCCTCCAAAATGTTGTCGGGTCTAGAGGCTTTGGGATTTGTCCCCACTCCGAACTCCGCTATAAAGCGGGCCGAAGGCATCTCCTTGAATATCCCCTCAATGTAGTGTCTGTAGTCTTCAAAGCCCTCTATGGACTCAACACCTCCGTCTACGAATTTAAAGGTAAGTGGTCTTTCAAGCTTCCTGTCGGGAGCGTAAAGTATAACGAGCTTACCGTAGGCTTCCTTCTCCACAGGGGCTATGAAAGCCTCCCCTGCAGGCAGGTTCCCGAAGTCCCCCGGCTCGTGGAAGAGTCCCGTATCCGCAATACCCCTTCTGCCCTCGGTGGAAAATTCAATATCCGTTCCATCTTCGGACTTTACATGAACCCACAGGGCTTCTGAGAGCATATCCGCAATATCCCTGCTGAGCTTAGCCACGTAGTCCCAATCGACGTCCATAGAGGTGAGGAACATGGAAGGGTCAAAGAGGGGCATGGAGGCGTATCTTGCTCCGAAGCACTCGGTCAGGACCTTCCTGTAAAAGGTGTGGGTTGTGGAAAAGTAGGGGAATGCTACCACCACATCGGGAACCCCTTCCGCATGCTCTTTGAGCACAGCCTCCGCTTCCTCCTGTGGGTAGGGTTCCTTGGTCAGGATCCTTTCAAGGAGACCCTTTTCCTTGAGTTTTTCCACCGCTTCGTCGCCGAAGGTAAGCCTCCAAAGCTGCTCGGGAGGTTCCGCACCGTGGGTTTTGGTAGAGGGGTAAACAAGACTCCTTACGGACTTTGCTACTTGGTTGCCCACTTCAACGAACTCATCAAGGAGGTTTACCAAGTAATCCTTCTCGTCGTCGGTAAAAACGAGCAGGTCCTCGTCGGATTTAACATTGAGGTTTACCTCGTAAAGCCTCTTTATCTTATCCTT
>WFYH01000107.1 GCA_015490215.1 Aquificaceae bacterium | reverse complement strand
TTTCTTCGTATTTGTAGCATTGGGCTTTACCGCCTTCAACGAGGCCAGCTGCGAGGACGCAGGTGATGGCGGAGGTGAGTGTAGATTTGCCGTGGTCAACGTGACCTATGGTTCCTACGTTCACGTGCTCCTTTGTCCTCTCAAACTTCTCCTTAGCCATTTCCTACCTCCATGTTTTTCTGGATTTTGGGTAAAAAGATATTGTATATCCTTCTAAATTTTTGTGCAAGCGAAGAGCAAGACTACAGCACAACAATAGCCTTTGCCCGGTGTTTAAGTATGGAGATGGCAATTATAAGGGAAAGGTAGATTATGCTAAGGTTTAAGCTCAGAAAGGAAATCAGCTTCAAATAGGAAAAGGAGGGGTGGACGAACCTTATCAGGAAGCCGCTCGCTATGTCCGTAAAGGCTGAGGATAAGACTACTATGCTCAAAAGAGTTTTTCTTTTTACGTTGGTAAAAAAGGCAAAGTGCACCAAGGCGAAAAGGTATACACCCATGGCTACAAGGTGCGGAAAGGCAACTTCAAGGATACCCTCAAAGGATTTAGGTCTTATAAACCTCTGGGGATCTCCCGCATAAAACCCCGCTACCGAAGAGGGAGAAAATCCGAGCTTTTCAAGGAATAAAAAAAAATTGATCAGGGCAAATACTATGGAAGAGACGCTGAAAACGAAAACCACGGCATACAAAAGAGACCTCTCCGGGGGCTCTTCCTTCTCTTTGGTGAGGTATAGCTTGAGTGACAACAGCAACATCATACCAATTGAAATCTGGTATACAACAAAGGAAAAGATCTTCAGGTATATGAAGGTTTCTCCAAAGAAGTAAACCGCAAGACCCGAAATCGGGTCCAGCGAGCCGAACAGAAAGGATAGGGAAATGAGAGTGTATTTGAAACTGTCCCTGACGCACTTGTGGAGGAATATGGATGCAATCACAAGCAGGAAGATCAGATTTATAAAGAGGTTAACGTGGATATCCTCAAGAAGCTGGGAGAGGGGCAACTTTTCGGGAAAGCGGGGGTCGGTGAAGAAGTATATCTGCATCTTGCTGTAGGTGAGTCCGAACTTTGCATGGTAATAAAGCCAAGAGGCGATCCAGAAAACGAGGGATATTAGCAGAAAGAGGATAACGGTAACAAAGAGGGGCTTGTTGGCTTTGATATTTGAAGATATCAAAAACCTCATTTCCCCTCTCCGAAAAGAACCTTCCAGATAGCTAGGGCTCTCCTTGAAGCTTTAACTATTGCCCTTGCCGTGAGGGTAGCTCCGGTCATGTTGGGTATATCCCTGTTGAGCCTGAGCTGATTGCCTCCGAGGGTTTTCCCCTTAAATAGGGCAAGCCAGCTTTCATCTGCCATATACTCTAAGGGTTCGTTAAAGGACAGCACCTCAACCAGCTCTATTCTGCCTTCCGGATTTATAACAAACAGAACGCTCTCGCTGTGAGTCCTTACCCTGTGGACGTCCACATAGGCGTAAGCTATCACTTTATCACCCCTTTTGACTATATAGATGGATATCAGTCTGCTGTCCAAGGGTGCCTTTGCCAGCTTTTCTATCTCCCTCTTCTGCCCTTTGGTTATGGCAAGGTTCTTTATGACTATCTGGGCATCTGGAAAGAGCCTTTTGAGAACTTTCTCCGGTGTTGTGAAGTCCCTCTCCTCGGAAAAGGAGCTGAAAGTAAGGGACAAAAGGAAGGCGACCAGAAGTATCCTCATAACCTCCATTCTATTACAACAAAAATTCATATTCAATCTCAAAATTAAGCCTGCCCACACCCACCCGCTACGGTGAAAATCATACAAGGAGACGGGTAAAATTTTTGTGATGAGAGTTTTGATGATAGACAACTACGACTCTTTTACCTACAACCTCGTCCAGTATCTCGGCTCTTTGGGGGCAGACGTAGAGGTAAAGAGAAACGACGAAGTAACCGTTGAAGAGATAAAGGGTATGTCTCCGGATGCGATAGTCATATCGCCCGGTCCATGCACACCGATGGAAGCGGGGGTATCGGTGGATGTGGTTAGGTCCTTCTATAAAGAGATCCCCATCCTCGGGGTATGTTTAGGTCATCAGTCAATAGGGGTAGCCTTCGGAGGAAAGATAGTAAGGGCTAAAAGGCTGATGCACGGAAAAACTTCCCAGATATTTCATGATGGAAGCGATATATTTGAGGGGCTTCCGAACCCTTTTACCGCCGTGAGATACCACTCCCTTGTGGTTGAGGAAAAATCGTTGCCCGATGTTCTCAAGATAACCGCAAGGTCAGAGGACGGGGAGATAATGGGCATAAAACACGTAGAATACCCTGTCTTCGGCGTCCAGTTTCATCCCGAATCCGTTCTCTCTGAACACGGACTTGATCTGCTGAGAAACTTTTTAAACATAGCTCAGAGCTCTATTTCTTCCAAGTTATAGAGTTCAAATACCTCTCTGTGTTTCAGGAGCCCGAGGGCTTCCCTGTAGACTATCAGGTAAAACCTTTGCTTCTTTGCCTCTTCTTTAAGGGAAAAGAATCTCTTCCTGAGCCTTACAGATAGCCTCATGGAAAAGAGGGGCACCCCTTTACTCCTTTCTATCCTTGTCCTCAGGTATAGAACCGCTCTCTGCAGACGCCTGAGTTCTTTCATATAAATTTCTAATCTTTTCCCGTAGGAGCCTCCCACCGAGGCTATTTCTCTAATAAGCTCCTCGTCCAAGAGTTCCTTATCCATGACCACGTAGTAGAATATTCTTATAAAGCTGGCGTAGCTCAGTCGGCAGAGCGCGGGATTTGTAATCCCGTGGTCGCGGGTTCAAGTCCCGCCGCCAGCTTATACTTCTTCAGTCAAGCTTTCCAAGGTATACAAGGAGTGCCGTGATCGTCGCAGGCGTTATCCCATCTATGCGCGACGCTTGACCTAACGTCAGAGGTTTCATTTTCTTTAGCTTTTCCCTAGCTTCGTTGGTAAGTCCGGGAATCTTGTCGTAGTCTATATCTGGCGGAAGTTTTATGTCTTCAAGTTTCTTGAGCTTTTCGTTCAGCTTCTTTTCTCTTTCTATGTAGGGTTCGTATTTGAGCTGGATCTCCACTTCTTCCCTTACGTAGAGGTGATCCGGAATCTCGTAGCCGAATTTCTCTTTTATATCCTCCATGGTGTAGTTTGCGGTGAAGAGGGTTGCAACCGTGTAGCTTCTCGTTCCTTCACCTACCGCAACTGAAACCCTTTCTCTCTTGTAGAACTCCTTCCAGCGCTCTATCTCCTTGCTGATCTCCCTGACCAGCTTTATCTGTTCGTCGCTGAGGAGTCCTAGCTTGTGTCCGATCTCCGCAAGGCGCAGTATAGCGTTGTCTTGCCTTAGATGCAGTCTGTATTCGGACCTTGAGGTAAAGAGTCTGTAGGGTTCCATAACCCCTTTTGTAGTGAGGTCGTCAATCATCACACCTATGTAGCTTTCGTCTCTTCTAAGGTATATGGGCTCTTTTCCGAAGGCTCTCAGCGCTGCGTTTATCCCGGCTACTATTCCTTGTCCTGCCGCCTCTTCGTAGCCTGTAGTCCCGTTAAAGTTACCCGCATGGAAGAGCCTCCTTATTTTCTTGGTTTCTAAAGTTGGGTATAGCTCCGTGGGGGGAACTACGTCATACTCTATGGCGTAAGCGGGTCTTATGAGTTCTACCTTTTCCAAACCGGGGATGGACCTATACATCTCCCACTGGATCTCTTCTGGAAGGGAAGTAGAGAGTCCGTTCGGATATACCTCAACCGTGTCCAAACCTTCTGGTTCTAAGAAGACAGTGTGTCTGGGTTTGTCGGGAAACTTTACGATCTTGTCTTCAATAGAGGGGCAGTACCTCGGACCTATCCCCTTTATGAGCCCTCCGTAGAGGGCTGTCCTGTGAAGGTTCTTTCTGATTATCTCGTGGGTCTTCTCGGTGGTATAGGTTATCCAGCAGTCTACTTGATCTTTCCCCGGTTCAAACCAGTAAGATCCCACGGGATCGGTCCAAAAGGAGAACTTAGGGGCGGGGTCGTCTCCGGGTGCCCTCTCCAAAACCGAGTAGTCTATCGTCCTTCCGTCAAGCCTTGCGGGGGTTCCCGTTTTGAACCTGAGCAGGGGAAAGCCGTGTCTTTTGTAAAACTCAGCCAGACCTTCGGATCTTGGCTCCCAAGCTCTTCCCGCAGGGAAGGTTTTGTCTCCTATGTAGATGAGACCGTTGAGAAAGGTCCCTGTAGTTACTACAACTGCTTTCACTTTGTATTCAAGACCCAGCTTGGTTTTTACCGCAACGACCTCGTTTTTGGAGTTAAGGATTATATCCACCACCTCATCCTGCTTTATATAGAGGTTTTCCTGCCCTTCGCAGACCTTTTTCATATACTCCCTGTATCTTTTCTTGTCCGCCTGAGCGCGCGGAGACTGAACGGCTTTACCCTTACGGGTGTTTAGCATCTTGAACTGTATCCCCGTTCTGTCTATGGCTTTTCCCATCTCACCGCCGAGGGCGTCTATTTCTCTAACCACTATGCCCTTGGCTATCCCACCTATGGCAGGGTTGCAGGACATCTGCCCTATGTTATCCGCGTTCAGGGTAAACATAACCGTCTTTGCACCCATCCTCGCAGCAGCAAGAGCCGCCTCTATTCCCGCGTGTCCGCCACCTATTACCGCAACGTCAAACTCATCCACAACCATAGCGTTATTTAAGATAATTCAGACTTCTTAAACTTTGTGGCTCGGAGCACTCCCGATTAAATTTATTTTGAAGACCGATGGCTTCAAGGGATGCATGGATAGTCTTAGCCTTTGTGATAATCTTGACGGCGATAATCATTCCCATACCCGCCTTCCTGCTTGATATTCTTTTGGCTACTAGCATAACCTTTTCCCTTGCAGTTTTGGTGCTTACCTTCTTCGTTAAGACCCCCTTGGAGCTGAGCTCTTTTCCCACCATTCTGCTGATAGGGACCCTTTTAAGACTTTCCCTAAACATCGCAGCCGCAAGGAGGATACTCCTTTACGGTCACGAGGGAACGGACGCTGCGGGACACATAATAGAAGGATTCGGAAAGTTCGTGGTCGGCGGGGACGTGGTGGTGGGTTTGATCGTCTTTCTGATATTCATAGTCATAAACTTCATCGTCATAACAAGGGGTGCGGAGAGGATCTCGGAGGTTGCGGCGAGGTTTACCCTTGACGCCATGCCCGGAAAGCAGATGAGCATAGACGCTGATCTGAACGCCGGTCTGATCACGGAAGAAGAAGCCAAAAGGAGAAGGGAACAGCTTGAGAGGGAAGCCGCCTTCTACGGTGCTATGGACGGTGCCAGCAAGTTCATAAGGGGTGATGCGATAGCGGCGCTCCTTATTCTCTTTCTCAGCCTCATAGGTGGGCTAATAGTAGGGATTGTCTTCAAGGGTATGGACTTCACCGAAGCCCTGAACACCTACACCCTCCTTACGGTGGGTGAGGGCCTTGCCTCTCAGATACCGGCTCTCATACTGTCCACCTCTGCAGGTCTTATAACCACCAAAAGCTCCTCCACCGAGGAGGTGGGCGCCGCCATAGCGGAGGAGTTTTCAAAGGAACCCCGTGCCCTGCTGTTTTCCTCGGGACTCTTGGCTTTCATAGGTCTTATACCCGGTCTTCCCAAGATCCCCTTCTTCTTCATGGCTGCGCTTTTGGGGAGCCTTTACTACCTAATGACCAAATCCCTGAAAGAAAAGCAGATAAGGGAGTTAGAACGATTGGCACAGGAGCAGAAAAAGGAGGAAGAAAAAAGAAGGGAAGAGACGGAAGAGGAACTCGTTCCCCAGCCTGATCCCATAACCATGGAGGTGGGATACGGTCTTATACCCTACGTTGACGAGTCTCAGGGCGGGGATATACCCCAGAGGATAAAGAACATGCGCAGACAAATAGCTCAGGAATATGGGGTTATAGTTCCCCTCGTTCATATAAGGGACAACCTCAAGCTACAGCCCAACCAATATAGGGTTCTAATAAAGGGTATAGAGGTAGACTCCTACGAGATAATGCCCGGCTATCTGTTGGCGGTGGATTTAGGAACCGCCCGTGGGAAGATAGAGGGGATAGAGACCAGAGAACCCGCCTTCAAGATGAAGGCTTACTGGATAACTGAGGACAAAAAGGACGAGGCCCAGAGGAAAGGTTACATGGTGGTGGACATAAGCACGGCGATAATCACCCACCTTTCGGAGATAGTAAAGAGGAACCTTCACGAGCTTTTGGGAAGGAACGAGGTTATAGAACTCATAGACAGACTCTCCAAGAAGTATCCCAAGGTGGTTCAGGATATAGTCCCCGAGGTGGTCCCCATCTCGGTGGTCCACAGGGTTCTTCAAAACCTCCTGAGGGAAGGGATACCCGTAAACGACCTTCTTACCATCCTTGAAACCCTCGCCGACTACATTGAGCAAACAAAGGATCCCGAAATACTTACAGAGTTCGTAAGGCAGGCACTTTCCAAGAGGATAACCCGCATGTTTCTCACCAACGGAACCCTCTACGCCTTGGCTCTTTCTCCAAGGGTTGAGGCAAAGCTTACCAAACTTCTCAACGAAAACAGGGAGGACGAGTTCATAGATTTGGTGCTTAACAAACTCTACAACAAGATCTCAAAGGAGATAGAAAAGTTCGTTCAGTTTCAGGCTCAGCCCGTTCTGCTGACCTCGGGTAACCTCAGGAGGTATATACGCAAAGCCCTTGAGCCTTACCTGCCCCAACTTGTTGTGCTGTCTTATAATGAACTTGAAAAGCAGGTAAATATGAAGATCTTAGGATTAATAGATGAGGACTGAAAAGATAATCGTAAGCTCCCTTCAGGAGGCGGTGGAGGAACTCAAAAAAACCTACGGGGAGAATGCGGTCGTTTTGTCCTCAAGGGTAGTAAAGAGGAAAAGGTGGTCCTTTTTGCCCTTTTTCAAAACCACCATGCTTGAGGTGGTAATCGGCATACCCGAAGACGAGGGAGAGTTCAAAAAGGAGTTGGAAGAAAGGACAAAAGTTTACGAAGAACTTGAAAGGCTAAAGAGCACCCTAAGCGAGGTGATGAAGTCGGTCAAGAATTCTCCCGAAGAAGAGCAAGTAGTCGTGGGAGGTGAAGAGGGCTTTTCCCTGAGGGCGCAGAGGGTTATGTCCCGCATGGTCTACAGGGGTGTGAGGAAAGAGATAGCAAAGAAGCTCGTTGAGGAAGCCTGCGGATACGACATAGAACTGGGAAAGTTAGACTTTAAAGAGGACGTCCACGAATCAATAATAAAGAGCTTCCAAAAGCACATATCCATAGAGGGGGAAAGGATTTTCAGGGAAACTCCCAAGATAATGGTCTTGGTGGGACCCACGGGCGTGGGTAAGACAACCACCATAGCCAAGCTCTGCTACCTCTTTAAAAGGCACAGGAAAAAGCCCGGCGTTATAACCCTTGACAGCTACAGGGTGGGAGCGGTTGAACAGCTCAGATCTTATGTGAGCATAATGGAGCTTCCTTTCAAGGTGGCGGACTCCCCCAACGAGTTCGTAAAGAGCTTAGAGTCTATGCAGGACAGAGATGTTATCCTCGTAGATACCGCAGGAAGGAGTCAGCACGACAGACTGCGACTTAGCGAACTTAAGGTGTTTTTAGAAAGCGTGGAAACCCAAGTTTACCTTACGGTGAGCGCAAACCTTTCCGAGTTTGTGATGTATGAAGTGATAATGCAGTTCGGCATGTTCCCCCTAAAGGGTCTCATATTCTCCAAGTTGGACGAGACCTCTTACCCCGGAAACGTAATAAACGTTGCCTACAGAACGAAGCTCCCGATCCTGTGCTTTACAACCGGTCAAACGGTTCCCGACGATATAGTCATGGCGAGCTATGAATACCTTGCAAAGCTCGTTTTAGAGGAAAGAAATGAGCTTGAATCAGCAGGCAGTTCACCTTAAGCACAGGGAAGGTGCCGCTTCGGGCACCAAGTATATAGCCATTGCAAGCGGTAAAGGCGGAGTGGGGAAAACCATTCTGTCCATAAGCATAGGGAAGTGCCTCTCCGACAGCGGAAAGAGGGTTCTGATAATAGATGCGGACTTCGGACTTAGCAACGTCCACCTCATGCTTGGGATAACCCCTAAGAAGAACCTTTCCCATTTCTTCTACGGAGAGGCGAGCTTTGAAGATACGGTGGTCCAAGTTTCAGATAGATTTTCCTTCATCTCCAGCGGGAGCGGTATATACGAACTGGCAAAGCTTTCTAAGGATCAGGTTCTTAACCTCGTGCGAAGGCTCCAAGAACTTGCGGAGGACAACTACGACTACGTTATTTTTGACACACCTCCGGGAATACACGATGACACTATAGCGGTAGTATCTTCTGCAGACTTTCCACTTATAATCACCACCCCGGAACCTACGGCGGTTGCGGACGCTTACGCCCTCATAAAGATAGTCAACAAGGAGGGTCAGGTGGATACCTTCTTCTTGGTGGTAAACAAGGTAGAAAGCGACAAGGAGGGTCAAAAGGTTTACGAGAGCATAAGGCTTCTGTCGGAGCGCTACGTGTCCGCCCAGATAAAGCATGTAGGGAACATCCGCTACAGGAAGATGCTCATAAGGAAGATCATTGAGCAAGAACCCTTTGAAAGAGGTTTTATAGGTGACGTGTATAATATTCTCTCCAACATGGAGCTTGAGGTAAAACCCGTAAAGAGAGGTTTCTGGGAATCAATAGTATCAAGGTTGCTGAGAAGATGAAAGACCCCTATCAAGTTAAGGAAAAGGAAAGGGAGGAACTAATTCTAAAATACCTTCCTCTCGTAAGGAGCATAGCCTTTACCATAAAGAGGCACCT
>WFYH01000106.1 GCA_015490215.1 Aquificaceae bacterium | reverse complement strand
TTGGGAGACCAAAAGGTATTTCCCCTTTTCTATCTTTTCCTCAATGCCCTGACGGACGAGGGTAACCTCTCCCTCAAGACCTATTACAAAGTCAAGCCCTGCAGGAGAATTCAGGAAGCTGAAGGCTATATCTTTCGCCTTTTGAACAAGCTCTTCTTCCCCCTTCGGGTAATAGATGTAAGCAAGCTCACCCTCTCTGGTTCCAGCCAAGAACCTAACACCTTCGGTGAGCACAATGACCAGCTTTACAAATCCCCCCGCTTCGTCCTTTACGGGTATGGTCAGGGTCAGATCTTCCACCTGTGCAAGCTGAAGGTAAAGCTCCCTTTCCTCCTTTTCTTCTCTGCCCTTTTCCACCACCTCTATGGATACGTCCCTTATGGCGGGGTCTGAAACTTTCACAAACCACTGCCTTGAGACCATGGGTTCTATAACGGTTTTGCACCTGTAGCATTTGCCTACCGAGTGGACGTGTTCCTCTTCCTTTTCCAAAAGCCCCTCTTCTTTGAGTCTTTCAACTATCTTTTTCCTCGCCTCGTATCTGTCCAAACCCTTAAATTCTCCCGCATTTTCGTTCATTACTCCGCTCTCGTCCATAACCTTTACAAAGGGCAGGTTGTGGGTTTTGCCTATCTCAAAGTCGTTGGGATCGTGGGCTGGGGTTACCTTTACCGCTCCCGTTCCAAACTCGGGCTTTACCCTCTCGTCCGCCACTACGGGTATAAGGGCGTCCACCTCTTCCCCCGAAAGGGCTTTCCTCTTCCAGCTCACGAGGGGGAGCCTGAGCTTTTTCCCTATAAGGTGCTTATACCTTTCGTCTTCGGGGTGAACCGCAACTGCAGTATCACCGAGCATGGTTTCGGGTCTGGTGGTGGCAACGGTCACATAACTCGAACCGTCCTCAAGGGGATACCTTATATACCAGAGCTTACCCTTTTCCTCTTCGTGTTCCACCTCAAGGTCGGAAAGAGCTGTTCTATCTTTGGGGCACCAGTTAACGATGTATTCGCTCCGATAGATCAGACCCCTCTCGTAAAGCTCCCTGAAAGCCTTTCTCACCGCACGGGAAAAACCCTCATCAAGGGTGAATCTTTCCCTCTTCCAGTCCACGGAGACGCCGAGTTTCTCAAGCTGTGTTCTTATGGCGTGCCTTGATTTGGGAACCCACTCCCAAACCCTTTTTATGAACTCTTCCCTTCCGAGTTCAAGCCTGCTCTTTCCTTGGCTTTGGAGCTGTTTTTCAACTACGTATTGGGTGGCTATCCCCGCATGGTCAAAGCCCGGAACCCACACCACCTGATAGCCCTTCATCCTCTTCCAGCGGACTATGATGTCCTGAAGGGTGGAGTTGAGGGCGTGTCCCATGTGCAGGGAGCCGGTGACGTTGGGCGGGGGGATGACCACCGAAAACTTCCTTCTTTTATCGGGCTTTTCTACGTGGTAGATGGCTTTCTCTATCCAGAACTTAGTCCACTTCCCTTCTATCTCTTTGGGGTTGTATTCCTTGAGTTCCATAGCCTTTAAATTTTACCTTGTATACCGTCCCGTGGGGAAAGTCGTCGTAGGCGAGGGAAAAGTTCTCAAAGTTCTTCAACCCCAAAAAGAGCCTTACTATAACGGTCTCAAAAAGGTTGCGGCTGGTGATCACCTGATAGAACTTGCCTCCCTTCTTTACCACAACAACGATAAGGTCTTCCGAAGAGGGGTTAGTTTTTTTCCTCAGAGTTTCAAAGGTATCTTTTTCCTTATCCAAGAAATAAGCTTCAAGGACAGCATCGCTCAGCTTTATCTTCTCACCTTCCACGGTAAACTCTGGACACTTGAAACTTCCCTTTTGAGAGGCGCACTCAACCACCGTAAGGGGGGTAAAGTTTTCAAGGGGTTGGATATCCAAAGAGCCGAGGGCAAGGACTGCGGGCATTCTCGTGAACTCCCTGAAGGTAACCACATAGACGGGTGTATTCGGGATGCTACTATACCCCAAGGCATCCTCTAAAAAGTCCTTGTAGGTCTTTCCTTTGTATCTTTCGGACAGCCCCGCTTCGTTGGTAACGTAAGAAATAAGCCTGTAGCTTTCCTCCTCATCATAGGTGACCATAGAGCGGGCGTAGGCAAAGCTCTTGACTATGTTCCAGTTGCCGTTGTCAATGTAGACCCCCCTCTGGGTAAGAAACTTAAGGGCGTGTCCGTATTCCCACCATGTCCAGAGGTAAGCCTTCTCCTCCGTATTCTCCTTGATCCAAGAGACTATCCCGAAATACTCCTTGGGAACTGCCGGGTGGGGATACCTCGCCCCTACGGAAGGGGAAAAGCTGACCAAAAAGGCTAAAACCGTCCCCCCAAAGACCAAAATCTTGCCCATGCTTTCGGAAGCTATCCTTTCTTTTACTCTCCCCACTAAGAGGGACACGACCAGACCCGCACCGAGTCCCAAAAAGGGGGCAAGGTAGATAAGGAGCCTTACCCCTCCCAAAAAGGTAGCCAAACCCAAAGCTACAAAGGGCAAAGCTACAAGGGCATACCTCGTATGGCGCAGAAAAAATAGTATCAGTCCTGCAAAGCCTATGAAGGGAAGCATCCAGTTGGTCATAAAAAGCATAAGCTCGAGGTTCATATCCTGAAGCTCCCCTACGAAGGAAGCTATGTTAAGGGGAACAAAGGTTGTGTGGGGCTTTTCTAAGATCCTGCTTTCCACATAATTGCTCAGGTCTCTGAAGATATTAACCGCTATTTCGGGTCCCCCCGAGAGGAAGAAAACCAGAAAGAGCAGAGGCGATCTTTTAAAGACGAAAAGACCTACAGCAAAGGAGACTATAAAGAGGAAAAAGATCACCGATTTGGGATACCAACCCATAAAAAGGTTTAAAGATAGACCCGCCAATGCGGAAAAGGCTATCTGTCTTTTCAGATCCTCTTCCTCAAGCGAGCGGGTTATAAGATAGAGGGTCGTAAAGAGAAAAAAGAGAATAAGAAAATCCGTATCGTATCTTCCCGAGAGGGTCCTTGCCCAATACATGTAGTTGAAAAGACCCGCAGAGGAAGCGCCTACAAAGGCATAGAGGTCGGAAAATCTTTTCACCCAAAGGTAAAGGGGAACTATAAAGAGCATGGACAGCAGGGGAGGCA
>WFYH01000105.1 GCA_015490215.1 Aquificaceae bacterium | reverse complement strand
GTGAGGTATGTTTACTTATTGGAAAAGTTCCCTGATATGCTTGAAGAACCCAAAAAATTCAAGAACTTGATAGAAGAACTTGAAGAAGGAGAATATAAGAAAGATGAAAACTTACAAAAAGAATACTCCTTAATATTCGGTGATAAAAAGCACGAAGGTTCGGTTGTTTTCTTCGATGCGTACCCTGTAGAGCTTACCAAGGATGATCTCGTTATAGATATAATGAATCCTCACTATGGAGAGTACTACAGAAGCAAAGGTGAAAAAGAAGCTGTAGATTGGGACAGGCCCAACCCTATATTTTTCCTGACTTTGGAGGGCGTAAAATTCTGCTTCACCGTAGGATTTGATCCTCTAAAGCTTGATGAAGAGAAAGGTAAAGAGAAGCTTGAAAAAGTTGCGTCATGCCTGAAAGGTGGCCTTGAATTGTTTGGGCTTGGGGGTAAGAAGAGGAAAGGTTATGGGTGGTTTGAGATTGTGGAAGAACAGATTTAAGTATTTTTTACTTCTTGGGCTCACATTTATATATCCTTTGACTGTGGTGCTGGTTATAAAAGAACTTAGCGGCTTATATAACACTAGGTTTGCTTTAACTAATATAGCGCTTCTTCTGCTCTTGTATATTCTAGTTAAGAGAAATAGAATAAGTATTGGGAAGTTCTTCTCAAGAGTTATATCTGGCAATGTAAATTCATGCCTTGGTGTGTTTACAATAATTGTCTTCTTTATTGCTCTCAGTATGTCTACAGATAAATTTATGATTTGGTTGGAGCGTGATGATTTTAACAGTATCACTTTAGCTGCTATTTATTTGTTAGCAGGAATTAACACCGCTATTTTGTTTATACTTAGCCAATCTTATTTTTATAAAGAGGGTTCTCAACAATACGACAAACCTGAGCAGAAGAAGGTTCTTATAGTTGCTCTATCACGATTTGGTTATGTTAAAGGAGCAAAAGGAGATCGGGAAACTTTTCTCAAGGAGATAAGAGATAACAAGCTTGATGAAAGTAAGTGCACATGGGCAATTCCTTTTAGATCTATAAAACATCATATTCCTAAACTTGAAAAGGTAATAGTGTTGGTTAGCTCTGAAACAGATAAAGAGTTTAACAACTTTAAAGCGATATGGGAAGAATTTCAGAAATACTACAACACTAATAAGATAAAACTGATAAAGAGCAATCCCGTGAACTTTAATAGCTTACAGGATTGTTTGCACGAGCTCCACCGCTTACTCCGCGTAGAGGTATTTCCAAAGTATAAAGATGAAGATATATCCATGAATATAAGTAGCGGAACAGCTATAGTGTCCGCAGCTATGATAATTGCTTCTGTTAAAGAAGGGAGGCAGGTAGAGTATATAGAACAGACAAATACAGAAAAAAGTAAGTTGCTGTCTGTAAACGTTAGTGTGCAGGACATATACTACTTCTATCCAGAACTTAAAGGTTAATGTCAGATCTTTGTAGAGTTGACCGTTTTTATATAAATAGAGGAGGTGCAAGATGGGAGGACTAACGCTTACCATCATTACCGCTAAGGCGACCAGCCTTAACTACGGCGAGAGTGTGGGGAACGTGTCGGTTTTGAAAAAGCTATCACTTGGCGATGGATCTCAAAAGACCTTTGTTTCGGACAAAGCGCTAAAGTATGACATGCGGAGGAAGGGAAAAGAGGAAAAGGGTTGGAGGCTGTTGGATCAGGAGCTAAAGAGCTATATCCAGGGTAGCCTGTGTAACGATGAGTTTGATGTAGACCGTTTCGGGAAAGCTCTTGTAAGAGACTATGAGGAGTTTGACCTTTTTGGAGGTTTGTTTACTAATTTGAAGACCGAGGACGGAAAAAAGATAGTAAAGAAGGATAAAAACAAGAAAAGAAAGAAAGATGAAATACTGCTAAGTTATGGAGATAGTGTAAAGAGAACTTGCACAGTTAAGGTAACTTATGCGTTCTCCATATCCAAGTTCTCAGGGGATATGAACTTTCTCAACAATATAGATGCCTATAACAGATACATAAAACACATAGAGGAAGAAAAAGAACAATCTATTCCTACTTCCGAAGAACACACTTCCCACTACCTTTACACAGTGACCGTTGACCTTGACAGGATAGGTGTGTGGGAAAAGGAGGACGGAACAGCTGAGGAAGTCTTAGACAACAAAGAGAAAGCTAAAAGAGTCCTTGACCTGCTGGATATACTTAAGACCTTAAACCGCCAGATAAAGGGAAGGTGGGAAAACCTCTCTCCCGTGTTCGTTGTGGGAGGAGTCTTCAGCGTCAAGCATCCCTTCTTTATGGAAGGCGTGGAGGCGGTAGAAGACAGGGATAAGCTCTGGCTGAATGTCCAAAGGCTCAAAGAGAGCTTCGGATACCTTCCCGAGGGAGAGAATCCCGTTGTCGGCATACTTTCGGGAATCTTCGGAAACGAAGAAGAGATAAGGGAATCTCTTGGGGCGGTTTCCGTAGCTGAGGCATTTAGCAAGCTCAAAGAGCAGGTGAGGGGGCACTATGGAGTGTCTGAAGTTTGAGCTTTACTCTCCCTGTGCAACCTTTAAAACTCCTTTTTCTCTGAAAGGTATAGAAACCTATCCGCTCCCGCCTTATTCAACAATAATCGGACTCCTCTATACAGCTTTGGGCAGAAAGTGGGAAGGAGAAGAGTTTTCTGTTTCCGTTCAAGGAGACTACGAAGCTATCTTCAGAGATTACATAAGGTTCAGAAAATACAACAGGGACAAAAAAAGAATAGAAGTTCTACCTCTTGAGGTTCCGAGGCTCTACAACCTGCGGTGCGTGGTTCATGTATTGGGAAATGGTGAGCTGATCGGTGAGTTTATAAGAGCTTTGCAAAAACCTAGGGTTTACCTCTTTTTAGGGGGAGGGGAGTATCCAGTCTTTGTAAAAAATCCGAGAAGGGTTGAGGTCAGGGAAGAGGAAATTGAGCTTGAGATAAAGCGATCCGCTTTTGTTCCGGAGGATAAGGTCCGCCTCTTCGACCAGACGGGCATCCCATTCCGCCTACCGTCTTTTTATGAAGAGGGAGAAGAAAAGAATTACCGGTGGGAACAGGTCTATTTCCTGCCAAAGCTTAGCATAGTGGAAGGTAGGCTCCTCGTGGATATGGAGGGGGATGTGGTATGGGTGTAAGGTTTTATGCGGACAGCTGGCTCACCGCCTCCGCAGGCGTGGGGCTTTTGAGAGCTTTGGAGAATGCGGGATACAAGTGGGAGGGTTTTGTAAGGGGAAATACCATAGAGCTTGATGAGGAAATTTTTAATAAACTGGGTCAGATTTACAGCCAATATTTGCTCAGAGACTTAAGCCTTGAAAGGTTTAAAGAGATCTTGGAAAACAGAAAAGATAAATTCAACCTTTACAACGCTGTAGTTTATGAAAAGATAAATGACTTTTTCTCCAACAGTCCACTCACAAATCCTTCGGAGACCAAAAAGGTGGGTGAAGCTTTTAACTCTCTGCTCGGGCAAAAGGAAAGCATAGAGAAGCTGCTTGTTGAAGGTAAAGGACTGATAGAAAAGTTCATAGAGGAAAAGTTTTCGGAGATTTTAAGCTATCCGAGGAGCCAAAAGGTTTGCTTCTTTTGTAAAGAGAGACCTGCATACAAGAAAAAGGGCGAGGTAAAAGTCCTTGACGCAACCAACTTCACGCCACTTTCCGCAAGCCTTGACACGGTAGAAAACTTCTTTTGGGAAGGGAAAAGCAACATGTATCTCTGTCCCGAGTGTGAGATATTCCTTTACTTCTCAGCCTTCGGCTTTCACAGAACACCTATGAGGACTTATCTGTTCGTATATCTGCCGGACCTTGAGAACACCAAGAGAATGAACGACCTTCTCAGAGACGAAACAGACCTTCGGTCTTTCATGAATAGAACCGTAGTTGAAGCATCAAAGAAGCTTGAAGGCAGGAAAGCGGACTGGATTTTAAGAAATATCTACATAGTTGAGATTGAAAAGGTAGGAGATGCTCAATCTAACATCTACACACTCAGCATAAGCCCGAGGCTGGCAAGGGCAATAAGGGAAAACATTGAAAACTATCCTAAAGCCTTTAACGACCTCTTTGGGATCTTCCTTGATTACGTATACTCTGGCAAAAGTCTTTATGAATTCCTCTACAAGAT
>WFYH01000104.1 GCA_015490215.1 Aquificaceae bacterium | reverse complement strand
GGAAGCGGAAGATCCTCCCCACTATCCTCTGATGCTCAAAGGAAGGCGATGCCAGAGCGTAAGGGACCCCATCTATCAGCTCCCAGTCCCCTTCCCAGCTCTCGTAGTCCTTAAGCGTATACCTTGGAAGGTATCTGAGAGCTAGCATACCCTCTACCAGAAAAATATAATAACCTGAGTTGCGAGGTAGTAAGATATCCAGAGCGGTTGACATAGGGGGTAATGTATTAGGAGGGTCTTTCAGGTAGGCTTTTTCATCTTCCTCGGGACGGGTCTCCTCCTTATAACCTTGGATGAAATTTACAGGAGGATCTACAAAAAAGAGGAGGGCTATGTGGACCTTAAACTTTGGACCGAAAGGGGTATTTTCTCCGTCACGTTGAAGGGTGAGGAAAGGAAAAGGGTTAAGGACCTTCTTAAGTCTTTAAAAAGCTTCAAGGGTGTTGTATGGTTCGGTGCTCCCGATATAGAGAACTGCCCTGTAGAACTCTGGGACAGCGAGGAAAAGGAGTTCTACAGCCTCTGCAGAGGAAGGGACGGAAAATGGTATTTATCCCTGCCGGGTAGCTACCAAGGGCGCAGCACCACAAACTACTACAGGGTGGATGAAGAAAAAGCCCTCGGAGTGCTGAAAGAGGTTGAAAAATTCTTTCCCGGGAAAAGCCCGGGTCCTTGAAAGTCAGCGGAAATTGGTATAAAGTGCTTTATGTGTAGCGGGTGTGGCGGAACTGGCAGACGCGCCGGACTCAGGATCCGGTGCCCGTAAGGGCGTGAGGGTTCGACTCCCTCCACCCGCACCATAATCCCCATGAGGTTTTTGATCTTCGGTGATATTGTGGGTAAACCGGGTAGAAGGACCGTTTTGAGGCTTCTGCCCTCCCTGAGGGAAAGGTTCAATCCTGATGTGGTGATAGCCAACGTTGAAAACTCCGCCGGCGGTTTCGGGATAACCAAGAAGGTCTACAAAGAACTTAAGGGGATGGGCATAGACCTCTTTACCTCAGGCAACCACATATGGGACAAAAAGGAAATCTACGACTTCATAAACGAGGCGCAGGACCTCCTCAGACCCGCCAACTACCCCAAGGGTGTTCCGGGCAGGGGATACGGGATCTTTGAAAAGAACGGGGTAAAGTTCGCCCTGATTAACCTGATGGGCAGAATTTTCCTTGATCCCAACCTTGATAACCCCTTTAGGGTCTTTGATGAGATATACGAGGAGGTTTCCAAAGAGACAAAGATAATTCTTGTGGACTTCCATGCGGAGACCACATCGGAGAAAAACGCCTTCGGTCTGTATGCGGACGGGAGGGCTTCGGTAGTTTACGGAACCCACACCCACGTTCCTACAGCGGATGAGATGATCCTGAAAAAGGGAACCGCCTACATAACCGATGTGGGAATGACAGGCAGTCTTTATTCGGTTATAGGTATGCACGGGGACGAACCCCTATACCGTTTCCTCTACGGGCTTCCCAAGAGGTTTAAGGTTGAAGAAAAGGAAGATACGGTTCTCAACGCTTTGGTGGTTGACGTTGACGAGTCCAGCGGAAGGGCTACCCACATAGAAAGGGTTCAGGAGACCCTCAAATGCTCCTGATCCTGCTCCTTTTGATCTCCCTCTCCTTCGGGGAGATAGCTCCCAAGTATAGGCTCCTCAAGCAGTTTTATGAAAGGGGAGACGAAGATACGGCTCTTTTCCTGCTCAGAAACTACCCCAACGCGGTTTTTGAGGATGAGCTGAGGGTAGACCTTGCTTACCTTTACCTTGAAAAGGGAAGTAAGCTCAAAGCTTTCAAGATAGTCAAATGGGCGGACCTTTCCAACGTAAGGGAGGAGTTCAAAAATAAGGTAAGGGCTCTGTGGTTTTCCCTTGATCTTGACCCGGACCCCCTTGTTCTGAGGTTTCCCGAGATTGCGGAAGAAAAGCTCTTTCAGACGGAAGCTTCTAAGGAGGAAAGGGTCCTGCGACGTCTCCTTCGCAAAAGGAAATACCGTGAGGTTCTGAAGCTATCCCAAAACTGCTACTTTAAGGGTCTTGCCCTGAGGGGTTTGAAAAAATACAAGGAGGCTTTGGAGGTTCTGAGGGATTGTAAAGACGAGAGGGC
>WFYH01000103.1 GCA_015490215.1 Aquificaceae bacterium | reverse complement strand
TCCGGAGATCCCGACCTGTTGGTGGTTGTCCTCCCCTACTCCTGCAGCTTTTCCTGTGTGTTTACGGACAACTACTTTAAGGCGGGAAGTGTGATTTACTCGGAGAGGATAACAAGGAAAACAAGGAAGATAAGAGCCTTTGTGGTAAACAGCGGAAATGCCAACTGCGGGACGGGAAAAAAGGGAGTGGAGGATGCGGAGCAAATGGCTCTCAGGGTTGCGGAGAATTTGGAAATCCCTCCTCAGGAGGTTCTTGTCTTTTCAACGGGCGTGATAGGGAAACCCCTTCCTATGGATAAGGTTCTAAGGGCAATAGACGATGCCTGCTCCATACTTGAACCCCTTGACCTTGAGAGGGCTTCCCAGACCATATCCACCACCGACCGCTTCCCGAAGTTTGATTTTGTCAGAGACGGGGAGCTTGAAACCTTCGGGCTTGCTAAGGGGGCGGGAATGATAGCACCCTCTATGGCCACGATGCTCGCCTTTGTCTTCACCAACGCTCAGATAGATCCGGAGGTGCTCAGGGATATTCACAGGGAGGTAAGCGAAGCCACTTTCAACTCGGTAACCGTAGACGGGTGCGAGAGCACCAACGACAGCTTCTGTGTAATCTCTTTGGACAGGGTTCCTGCAGATCCCCGAAAGGTCAAAGACCAGCTCTACGAAGTTTCTCTGAACCTTGCCAAAAAGCTGGTAGAGGACGGTGAGGGTGCCACCAAGATAATAAAGGTCACCGTAAAGAGGGCAACCTTGAAGATGAAAGCAAAAGAGATAGCCAAGCAGGTGGCAAACTCCCTGCTGGTGAAAACGGCGATTTACGGCAGGGATCCCAACTGGGGGAGGATAGCAGCCGCTGCGGGAAGCACCGAGTTTCCGATAGACCCCTTCAGCATAAAGATATACATAGGCAGGCACCTTCTCTACGACGGGAAACCCCATCCCAAGGCGGAGAAGTTGGCAAAGAAATACATGGAAGAGGAAAAGGAGATAGAGATCATCGTAGACTTGGGTGAGGGCAAAAACTCGTGGACTTTTTACTCTTCGGACTTAGGTTATGAGTATATAAAGATCAACGCAGAATACAGAACGTGAGGTGGGCTATGAGGGGACTGCTTGAAGCCCTCCCCTTCCTTATATTCGTGGCTATAGTTATAGCCGCCCTTACGGGAGGGAACCTTTTTAAATACATAGGAGGATTTGCCATGATCTTTTCACCTTTGATAGTTCTCATTCTCATAGGTCTCGCTTTGCTGGTCTCCGCCATAAAGATAATTCCCGAATACGAGAGGGCGGTCGTCTTCCGTCTGGGTAGGGTTATAGGTTCCAAGGGTCCCGGACTTATCATCATAATCCCCATCATAGATAGGATCGTCAGGGTCTCCCTCCGAACCGTGACCCTTGACGTTCCCACCCAAGACATAATCACCAAAGACAACGTGTCCGTTCAGGTGGATGCGGTTGTCTACTTCAGGGTGGTGGATCCCGTAAAGGCGATAGTGGAGGTGGAAGACTACCTATATGCCACCTCTCAGATAGCCCAGACTACCCTAAGAAGTGTCTGCGGTGAGGCGGAGCTTGACGAACTTTTATCTCAGAGGGAAAAGATAAACCTCAAACTCCAAGAGATCATAGACAGGCAAACGGATCCTTGGGGCGTGAAGGTGGTGGCGGTGGAGCTGAAGAAGATTGATCTGCCCGATGATCTGAGGAAGGCTATAGCCCGCCAAGCGGAGGCGGAGAGGGAGCGCAGGGCTAAGATCATCTCCGCAGAGGCGGAATTCCAAGCAGCTCAAAAGCTCCTTGAGGCGGCTAAGATCCTTGCCAGTGAACCCATAGCCATCCAGCTCAGATACCTTGAGACCCTGCACACCATAGGTCTGCAGAACGCCAAGATGGTCATATTCCCCTTCCCCTTTGAGTTTGTGGAGTTCATGAAAGGTAAGAAAGCAACCGAAACGGATGGAGGAAAAGCTTAGGGCGGTTTCCCGTTTTATAGACAGCCTCCTTGAAAACGGTGCCCTCAAACTAAGAAGGAGCTTCGGGGTAGGCTTATACCTCTACAACCAGCTCAAGGACGAGATACCCGACTACTTTCTAAATAGCCTCCAACAGCTTGACAGAATGCCCTTTGAGAAGAAAAAGGCTATCCTTTTGGAGCTAAGGAGAATCCTATCCAGCGAAGCTCCTGCCAAAAAGAAGGAAACCGTTCCCAAAAAGCCTTTGAAAGCCTTCTTCACCCCTCTGGAAAAGCTCAGCTTCCTTGAGGATAAGGAGGTAAAGCTCCTTAAATCCCTCGGCATCAATACCCTCTTTGATGCCCTTACCTTTTTCCCCCTTAAATACGAAGACAGACGACCTCTTTTGTCTTTGAAATTGGCTAAAACGGGCAGAAAGGCAGTTTTCAAACTCCGCGTAAAGGGTTACAGGATGCTGAATGAGGGGGGTTACACCGCAGAGGTTATCTGCACCGACGGGGAAATGGACCTAAAGCT
>WFYH01000102.1 GCA_015490215.1 Aquificaceae bacterium | reverse complement strand
GAGAAGATGATGTGGTCTTTGTAAGCTGAAGGAACTCCTCACACCACCTTCCTATGCTTCCGGCTCCCATGAATATGAGAACGTCGCCTGCCTTTAGTTTGTCGGTAAGCGCTTCAAAGAGATCCTCTTTCTTTGGGCAGAACACCGCCCCCGCTTCCTGAGCCAACTTGCGGGCGCTGACCTTGTGAAGGTTTTCTTCGCCCGCCGGGTATATGTCCGTCAGAAGGGTCACATCCGGTTCCCTTAGAACCTTGACAAAGTCGCCGAAGAGATGATATGTCCTTGAAAACCTATGGGGTTGAAAGGCTAATACAATTCTCCTGTCCGGGAAAAGTTCTCTTAAAGTGGAAAGAACCGCCCTTATTTCGGTGGGGTGGTGTCCGTAGTCATCGTAAACGGGAACGTCCCCGATGTAACCTTTAAGCTCCATCCTCCTGTTGGCGTTTCTGAACTCTTCCAAGGATCTTTTAACAATCTCAAAAGGTATTCCAAGCTCAAAGGCAACCGAGGCGGAAGCCAAGGCGTTGTATAGGTTGTGCCTTCCGGGTATGGAAAGGCGAACCTTTCCTGAGTTTCTGCCGAGGTATTCAATCTCAAAGACGTATCGTCCATCCTCTATACCGAGAAAGTTGCCCCTAACGTGAGCTTCACCCTTCATTGAGTAAAGAGTTAGCTTCTTCGAGAATCCTTTAAGGGCTTCCTTTACAAGGGGGTCGTCCCCGTTGGCAACGCAAAAGCCGTAGAAGGGAACCGAATCAGCAAAACGCGAGAAAGCATCCCTTATATCCTCAAGGGAGCGGTAGTAGTCAAGGTGCTCCCTGTCTATGTTGGTTATAACCGCTATCGCAGGGGAGAGTTTTAAAAAGGAACCGTCACTCTCGTCCGCTTCAGATACCAAAAGGTCTCCCTTTCCGAGCTTGGCATTTGAGCCGAGCCTTTTGAGGATACCCCCTATTATTACGGTCGGATCGTACCCAGCCTCTTCAAGAATGTGGGCTATCATTGAGGTGGTGGTTGTCTTCCCGTGGGAACCACAAACCGCTATACCTTCCTTTAGCTTAAAAAGCTCCGCCAACATCTCCCCCCTGCTCACCACCGGAATGCCGAGCTCCTTTGCTCTCCTTATTTCAGGGTTATCCTCTTTGATCGCTGAGGAATAAACCACCACCTGTACATCCTCTGGAACGTTCTCCTCAGCGTGTCCGATGAAAACTTCAATACCCTTCTTTCTGAGGTTCCTTACGTTCTCTCCCTCCCTTATATCGGAGCCGGTTATCCTGTAGCCCATCTCAAGCAGAACTTGAGCGAGACCGCTCATACCTATACCGCCTATACCTACAAAGTGGATCCTTTTTATCCTTTCCCTGAGCATGGTCGGAACGTTTATAATCTTACCTTGGTATGAGGGACATTTTCTTTATAGAAAGGGATCCTTACGCTCCCATAAGGCACTGCTACTCGGTCAGCAAGGTTTTGTATGAGGGGAAAAGTGATTATCAGGAGATCTTGGTTTTTGAGTCTCCGGATTTCGGCAGGCTCCTCGTTCTTGACGGCGTAGTTCAGCTAGATGAAAAGTATGAATTTCTATATCACGAATACTTAGCTCACGTTCCCCTCCATGCCCACCCTAATCCCGAGGACGTTTTGATAATAGGTGGCGGAGACGGAGGAACCCTTAGGGAGGTTTTAAAACACAAGTCCATAAAGAGGGCTGTTCTCGTAGACATAGACAAAGAGGTAATAGAAGTCTCAAAGAAATTCTTTCCCACCCTTTCTTGCTCCTTTGATGACCCCAGAGCCATAGTGGTCAACGAGGACGGATACAAATACATTCAGGATTACGAGGGTGAATTTGACGTAGTGATAGTGGACTCCACAGACCCCGTCGGCTTTGCCCACGTTTTGACAACCGAGGACTTCTTCAGATTTGTCCACAAGGCACTGAAGGAAGACGGTATATTCTGCGCCCAGACAGAGTCCATCCACTATCACTTGGATATGGTGGTAAAGATTCAAAAAACCCTGCGTAAGGTGTTTCCGATCGTGGATCTCTATACCTCTGTGGTTCCCATATATGCCGGATACTGGTGGACATACTCTATAGCTTCCAAAAAGCATCCCGTAAGGGAACCGGCACGAAAGGTAGAAGTTGAAACAAAAATCTATTCAGAGGATATGCACCGCTACGCTTTCCTGCCAGAGAGCTTTTACAAGAGGTTAATGGAAGGAGACTTTAAGTATTGATATAATCATAATTTCCATAAGGCGGGTAGCTCAGTCGGGAGAGCGCCGCCCTTACAAGGCGGAGGTCACGGGTTCGAGTCCCGTCCCGCCTACCATTTAAGGTTGACGATAGCAGCAAATTGTTATAAATCTAAGGTAGGGCCCGTAGCTCAGCTGGATAGAGCAGGGGATTTCTAATCCCCAGGTCGGGGGTTCGAGTCCCTCCGGGCCCGCCATTGTAAATAAAGAGAATTCTTATGTTCGGAGAGGTTACCGTCCTCGGCGCTTTCTTAGCAGGTGTGCTCGCATTTCTGTCGCCCTGTGTTCTTCCCATAATCCCTGCATACCTATCTTACATCTCCGGTGTTGGGGTAGAGGAAGTTCAAAAGGAAAGAAAAATCTTCAATACTAAGGTCTTCTTCGCAACCCTTTTCTTCGTAATAGGCTTTTCCATAGTTTTTACCATGCTTGGCGCAGGAGCTTCTTTGATAGGTCAGCTCCTGAGGAGCTATCAAACTGAGATCGCCAAGGTGGGCGGAGGCATAGTTATATTCTTCGGTCTGCACTTTGCAGGCTTGCTTTTGAGACCAAACTTTTTTAAGGAGTTAATAGGCGTCCAAGCTCTTCTGACTGCTCTTTTTCTTTTTGGCGTCATTTCTAAAGAAACCTTCTTTAACCTTAGCGGTGGTGTGGCAACGGTCTTGGCTCTTTACCTTTTCGGCTTGCATGAAGTTCTCTACAGGCAATTTAAGAAAGAGGCGAAGGCGAAGGCTTCTTATATAGGTGCTTTTGTCATAGGTGTAGTCTTTGCCTTCGGATGGACACCTTGTATAGGTCCTATCCTCGGATCAATACTTTTCCTAGCCTCACAGCAGGAAACGGTAAGGGAAGGGGCCACTCTGCTTTTCGTTTTCTCCGTAGGTTTGGGTGTTCCTTTCCTGATAGCAGGTCTTCTCTTTTCACTTTTCTTAAATTTTGTTAGAAAGTTCAGCAGGTTCTTTGGCGTGGTTGAGCTTGTAGGGGGGCTGCTTCTTATAACATTAGGCATACTGCTTATTCTTGATAAACTGGGCTGGTTTGCTACCCTCGGTGTAGGCATATGAAGCTCGTTATTGTAGACTACGGTATGGGGAATCTAAGGAGTGTTGCTAAAGCCTTTGAGTTTGTAGGGTTTAAAGAGGTAATAGTATCCTCCTCAGCGGAAGATGTGAAAAAGGCAGACGCCCTTGTCTTTCCCGGTCAAGGAGCTTTTAAAAAAGCGATGGAAAATCTTAGAAGGTTAAGGTTGATATCCCCGCTTACAAAGCACATAGAAAAGGGTAAACCCTTCTTTGGGATATGTCTCGGACTTCAGCTTCTATTTGAAAAAAGCTATGAACATGGTGAAGAGGAAGGGCTTGGTGTATTTGAGGGTGAGGTTATGCTCCTACCAAAGGGTGTGAAGCTTCCACATATAGGCTGGAACCAAGTTTGGCTCAAGAAAAGGGAAGGACTTTTTTCGGGTATAGGAGATGGAGATTATTTTTACTTTGTTCATTCTTATAGGGTTGTTCCCAAGGATGAAACCATAGTGGCTTCTTTGACCGATTACGGAGAATACTTTGTATCCGCTATACAAAAGGATAATGTCTGGGCTGTTCAGTTCCACCCGGAGAAAAGTCAGAAAAAAGGTTTGAAGCTTCTGGAAAACTTTAAGCGTTTTGTAGAAAATAATTAATCTGTATAGGAGGGGTGGCCGAGTGGACGAAGGCGGGGGATTTGAAATCCCTTGCAGGGTTCGCCGCCCTGCCGTGGGTTCGAATCCCACCCCCTCCGTTGCAGTAGTAATTTTGACGTGCTTCGTCCAAGAAACCTTCGGGTAGAATAGAAGGATTATGAACAAGGACTGGAGCAATTATAACGAAGAACTTGTAAAAAGAGGAGAAATACTCATAGGCCTTTTAACTTTCGCTCTCAGAGCCTAATAGGAAGAGAATAAAAAAGCAGGCAGACCGTCTCTCTATCCAGACTAGCTAATGATCATGTCCCTTTTTATCAAATTTGCACTCAGACTTTCTTACAGGCTAACCCAAGGACTCGCAAGAAAGCTCTTCCAGACTTTGGAACTAAAAATCCTTAACTTCGGACTCTCCACTGCAGGTTCAAAACCATGAACATAGATCTGAAAGACTTTCCCGACCCTGAGGGGCTTCCAGATGACTTTGTAGTAATACTTGACTCTACGGGAATGAAAGCAACCAACAGGAGGAGTGGAGAGGAAGAAGTATGTCAAGAGGACAAGGAAGGGATGGATAAAGGTGTATGTGGTATTTGACCTGAAGAGGAAGAAGGTAGTGGAGATGGAGGTAACTGACAACAGAGTGACAGAGTGTATAACAGTCAGGAAGCGATAAAGCCTGTTGGCGTATCAGCTGGAGTGCTTGTGATGATGGCAGCGAGGGTAAGAAAAGGAAGAGAATGAGAATGGGAAGAGGTGGCTTGTGGAAAATTTCTTTTCAATGTTTAAGCGATGGTTTAGTTATGAAGAAGGAAGTTGCTTTCAAGGTAGGGATAATAAACATGTATATGATGGCAGAGTCGAGATGAAGAGAGGCTTGGGGGTATAAATGAAAGAGAAGGGTACAGAAGTCAGGACAAGCCTAATACTATGACAGAGGGGGAAATCCTATGGAAGATAGGAAGCTTATATACGCCTTAGAAAGGGCTAAGATTCTGGAAGACCTGATAAGCTCGGAACTAGAGAAAAGATCGAT
>WFYH01000101.1 GCA_015490215.1 Aquificaceae bacterium | reverse complement strand
TCCGACTTTCACCACATGAAGCACTTTTACTCATGGAGAACCTTGATAAAGTCAGAGAAAGACCCCGAGGCGGTAAAGGAAGCCATAAGAAGGAACGAAGAGGTTGCTATACTCTTCTTTAAACCCAGTATGAAACCGTACATAATTAAAGAGATGGCGGAGGTTCAGGTAGGAGCGTAGTATGAAGAAAAAAGTTCTATTTATCTGCACCCACAACTCTGCACGATCCCAGATGGCGGAGGGGCTTCTGAACCACCTATTCGGTGACAGATACCAAGCCTTCAGCGCCGGGACAAAACCCTCGGGTGTGAACCCATTTGCAATTGAGGTCATGAAAGAGATAGGAATAGACATATCTCACCACAGGTCAAAAAGCCTTGAAGAGTTCAAAGGGGAGGAGTTTGACTACGTGGTGACCGTCTGCAACAGTGCAAAAGAGGAGTGTCCCTACTTTGCGGGCGGGAAAAAGCACATACATAAAAGCTTCCCCGACCCTTCCAGCTACGAGGGGACCGAGGAGGAAAAGCTTGAGTTCTTCAGGAAGGTCAGGGACGAGATAAGGGAGTGGATTGAGGAGACCTTCGGCAGAAGCTGACGTTATTTGACAGGCTTGCGAAAGGATGTAAATTGCAAAGAGAGGAGGGAAGAGTCATGAGGGGACTTACAAGAGCACTTTTTATCCTTTTGGTTTTAGTTCACTTAGGCTTTTCAAGGGAAGGGGTCACCATACCAACACCTTTAACTAAGAACCTCGGTGAATACTACGTAAGCATAGGGGTGATGTCCATCTCTGAACTAAAAAGTATGTTTCCCAGAGCTTACAACCTGCTGGTTAAATACCATGGCAGTCCTTCCAAAAGAGACACCCACCACCTTGCGGTGAGCATCTGGAAGCAGGAAAACGGAAAGATGGTTTACCTTTCAAATTTCACCGTTGAAGCCGAAATAAGATCTCCCATATTCAGAGCTACCAGAAAACCTTTGAGTAAATATCTGCACCAGCACGGCGACAACTACGGCGGGTGGTTTGATATGTCCGATAAGGGGCTTTACCACATCGGGATAATAATAAAGGACGGGCAGAAAACAAAGCGGGTTAACTTTGACTACCTTATCCAGTAAAATTACTTGCTAAGCCCCTTAGGGAGGTTCTTGAATGAAATTGCACGAACATCAGGCGAAGGAAATCTTTGCGAAATACGGTATTCCCGTTCCAGAAGGGAAGGTGGCCTTTACCCTCAAGGAAGCTAAGCAGGTGGCGGAAGAGCTTGGAAGCTTCCCCCTTGTGGTGAAAGCACAGATCCACTGCGGTGGAAGGGGGAAAGCGGGCGGTGTGAAGATAGTCAAAAACATGGAAGAGTTAGAGCAGGCTGTTGAGGGAATGCTGGGTAAGGTTCTTAAAACCTTCCAGTGCCCCGACGGCAAACCCGTAAGCAGGGTATGGATAGAAAAGGCAACCGCCATAGACAAGGAGTTTTACCTTTCCATAACCCTTGACAGGGCACGTTCAAAACCTGTCATCATGGCTTCCTCCGCAGGCGGTATGGAGATAGAGGAAATAGCGAAAGAGAATCCCGAAGCCATCATTATAGAGGTCATAGATCCCGAACTCGGTCTTATGCCCTATCAAGCCCGTAAGCTCGCCTTTAAGCTCGGTCTGCCCGTAAAGGACTTTGCCAAGATAGCCCTCTCCCTTTACAAGATCTACACCGATCTTGACGCTTCCCTCGTGGAGATAAACCCCCTCGTCCTTGACAAGGAGGGAAAGGTAATAGCCCTTGACGCCAAACTTGATATAGACGACAATGCCCTCTTCAGGCACAAGGATATTGAAGAGATGGAGGATGAAACTCAGATATCCCCTTTGGAGGTGGAGGCAAAGAAATACGGTCTCAACTATATAAAGCTCTCAGGGAATATAGGTTGTATGGTCAATGGGGCTGGTCTTGCCATGGCAACCATGGACATCATAAAGCTGGCGGGCGGAGAACCTGCAAACTTCCTTGATGTGGGCGGAGGGGCAAATGTAGAGCAGATAGCTAACGCCTTCCGCATACTTATGGCGGACGAGGATGTAAAAGCGGTGTTTATAAACATCTTCGGAGGCATACTTAGGTGCGACAGACTCGCCCAAGGTCTCGTGGAAGCGGGCAAGATGGTTGAACTGAAAGTTCCCATAGTGGTCAGAATGGAAGGGACCAACGTAGAAGAGGGTAAAAGAATTCTTGCAGAATCGGGTATGAACTTTATAAACGCTCAGGATATGTGGGACGGGGCAAGGAAAGCTGTTGAATTGGCAAACAAAGGTTGAGAACTGTCTTCCTTGCCCTCGGGAGCAACCTCGGAGACAGGATCTATTTCTTGCTGAAGGCGGTTGATCTTATAAACGAGGTTTGCCCTGTAAAGGCGATCTCTCCCGTTTACGAGACCGAGCCTTGGGGTTATAAAGATCAAGGGAGGTTTTTAAACTGCGCCGTCAAAATAGGTTCGCCTTTTGATCCTTACAGGCTTTTGCGTTTTCTGAAGGAAGTAGAAAAGAAGGCAGGAAGGAAAGAGCGCTTCCGATGGGGCCCGAGGGAGATAGACATAGACATCCTCCTCTTTGAGGATGAGGTGATAAACACCCCTGAGCTTACCGTCCCCCATAGATACCTTTTGGAAAGGGATTTCTTTCTAAAACCACTTTTGGACATAGACCCTTTTTTAAAAGACCCAAGAAGCG
>WFYH01000100.1 GCA_015490215.1 Aquificaceae bacterium | reverse complement strand
CTTTAGGGGACCGGGTCTTGAAAAGGGGCTTAAGATCCTTTCCAAGGTGAAAGAGGAAACCGGTCTTAAGGTAACTACAGACATCCACGAAAGCTGGCAGGCAAAACCCGTAGGTGAGGTTGTGGATATAATCCAAATCCCAGCCTTTCTTTGCAGGCAAACTGATCTTCTGCTCTCTGCCGCCGAAACGGGAAAACCCGTTAACGTCAAAAAGGGTCAGTTTATGGCTCCGTGGGATATGAGGAACGTCGTTGAAAAGCTCAAGTTCGGGGGATGTTCGGAGATATACCTAACCGAAAGGGGCACATCCTTCGGTTACAACAACCTCGTCGTGGACTTTCGGAGCCTACCTATAATGTCTCTGTTCGCGAAGGTTATCTTTGACGCTACCCACAGCGTTCAGCTTCCGGGTGGACAGGGCACAAGCTCGGGCGGGCAGAGGGAGTTCGCCTTTCCCCTTGCAAGGGCTGCTGTGGCTGTCGGTTGCGACGGTGTGTTTATGGAAACCCACCCCGATCCTGATCGGGCACTTTCGGACGGACCCAACCAGATACCCCTGAAAGACCTTGAGTTTATAATAGAAGCCCTGCTTGAAATTAGGACGGTGGCAGGAAAATACAGGCACACGGTGGTGAGGTAGACTTTTAAGGAATTAAGAATATATTAATATTCTAAAACACTTAGGAGGTGAAAGATGCTCCTTGGTTTAGAGGTAAGAACGCAACTCAAGGATATTTTTGAAAAAGAGTTTGAAAAGCCTGTTACCTTAAAGGTCTTCTCTCAAGCAATAGGTTGTGACAGCTGTCAAACGGTAGAGGAGCTCATGAGCGAACTCGTCAGCGTGGTGGGGGAAGACAGGCTCAAATACGAGGTCTACTCTCCCGTCATAGATAAAGAGGTCGCCCAGAAGTATCAGGTGGACAGACTCCCCACCATAGTAATAGAGGGAGATAAAGACTACGGGATAAGGTATATAGGACTTCCCGCAGGGCTTGAGTTTAGCACTCTTGTTCAGGGAATACTTCAGGTTTCCAAGAGGAGACCCAATCTGTCGGAGAAAACCATAGAACTCCTCAAGCAGGTGGACATTCCTATAGAGCTTATGGTGTTTGTAACCACCTCCTGCGGTTACTGCCCTTCAGCGGCGGTAATGGCTTACAACTTTGCCCTCGCGAGCGACTATATAACCGCAAAGGTGGTTGATGCGTCCGAAAACCCTGATCTTGCGGAGAGGTTTCAGGTAGTAGGTGTTCCCAAGATAGTTATCAATCAAGGTGAGGCGGAGTTTGTAGGTGCACAGCCCGAAAACGCCTTCTTGGGATACATTATAGCGGTCTACGAAAAGCTCAAAAAGGAGAAGGCAGGTGCTCAAGGTTGAGAAAAAGCCAATAGTTGAATTTAAAGCCCCCGTAAAGAAGGTTATAGAGGAGACGCCCACCGTAAAGACCCTCGTCTTTGACATAACCGGTCAGGATTTTGACTTTTTTCCCGGGCAGTACATCATGCTCAAGGTCCCCTACCCGCCCACGGGTGAGGAACTCAGGAGGGCATACTCAATAGCCTCAAGCCCCCTTACAAAGGACGAGCTTGCCATAACCGTCAAGCGGATGGAGGGCGGTAAGGCTTCCGTGATCCTCACCACTCAGGTAAAGGAGGGGGACACCTTTCTGATAAAGGGACCCTACGGAAAGTTCTTCTGGACCGAGGAGATGGGAAAGGATATAGTTCTTCTGGGCGCTGGGAGCGGTGTCGTCCCGCTGATGTGCATACTTCGTTACATCAGAGATAAAGGCTTGAGAGATGTTAACGCCACCCTCTTGGTCTCTTACACCTATTACGAAGAGATCATCTACAGGGAGGAGCTACAGCAACTGAATGAACTTCCCAACATCAAGGTGGTGGTGACCTTAACGAGGGAACAGGAGGAAAGGTGGAAGGGAAGAAGGGGAAGGATAAACGCTTCCATGATAAGGGAAGAGGTGGGAGACCTTTCGGGTAAGCTCTTTTATCTGTGCGGTCCTCCCAAGTTCGTGGACGATATGAAGACCCTGCTGCTCGGAGAGGGTGTGCCCAAGGAGAACATAAAGACGGAAAAATACAACTGACTTTGGAGTAAGATTATTCTCTATGAAAGAGTTTTGGGTTTGGGTTGAACCCTATGATAAGAAGATAGTTACTACCGCCATAGAGTCCGGGGCTACTGCCCTGATAATTCCCGACGAGGAGAAGGCAAAGGAAGCCAAAAAGCTCGCCAAGATCACGGTTATATCCCCGCAGGGGGACCTGAAGCTCGGCGAGCAGGTAGCATACGTGAGGATAGAAGGCAAAGAGGATGAGGAAAAGGCGGCTAAGTATCCACCCCACGTGAAGGTGATAGTAGAGACCACCGACTGGACGGTGATACCCCTTGAAAACCTCATAGCCCAAAGGGAAGAGCTTTATGCGGTTGTGGAAAACGCCCAGCAGGCGGAGGTTGCCCTCCAGACCCTTGAGAAGGGCGTGAAAGGTGTGGTTCTGAAAACAAGAGACATAAACGAGATCAAAAGAACCGCCAAGGTCCTCGAAACCATGCAGGAGAAACTTGAGCTCGTAACCGTTAAGATAACCCGCATTCTTCCCCTCGGTTTGAGCGACCGGGTATGCGTGGATACCACATCCTTGATGACGAGGGGAGAGGGTATGCTCGTAGGCAACTCCTCAGGGGGTATGTTCCTAGTCCATGCGGAGACGGAAGAAAACCCCTACGTTGCCGCAAGACCCTTCAGGGTGAATGCGGGTGCAGTTCACATGTACATAAGGGTTCCCGGAAACAGGACCAAGTATCTGTGTGAGCTTAATGCAGGTGATCAAGTTATGATTTACAACTACAAGGGTGAGGGAAGGGTAGCTTATGTGGGCAGGTCAAAGGTGGAAAGAAGACCCATGCTTTTGATAGAAGGGAAGTATGAAAACAAGAAGCTCAGCTGTATCCTTCAAAATGCGGAGACCATAAGGCTTACCCGCCCCGACGGAACGCCCCTTTCCGTGGCGGACCTTAAAGAGGGTGATGAGGTCCTCGGCTACGTGGAGGAGGCGGGCAGACACTTCGGTATGAAGGTGGAAGAGACCATCATAGAGAAGTAGGTCTGTCTTTCAGGTACTCGTTCTTGTATCTGACGTAGTTTTCTGCGGACTCTTCAATAAGCTTTATCTCCTCTTCCCTTAGATCCCTTACCACCTTTGCAGGAACCCCGGCTACGAGGACGCCGGAGGGTATCTTCTTGTTGGGCGTGACCAGAGCACCCGCTCCGATAAGAACGTAGTCCTCCACCTCCACCCCATCCATAACTACCGCACCCATGCCCACGAGAATGTTGTTCCCGAGCTTGCATCCATGAAGAACCACCCTGTGACCTACCGTTACGTTGTCACCTATTATCGTCGGGTGGGTGTCGTGGGTAACGTGGACCACGCAGTTGTCCTGAATGTTGGTCCTCCTACCTATCCTTATGTAGTTCACATCTCCCCTTACTACGCTTCCGAACCAGACCGAAGAGTCCTCCCCTATTTCCACATCACCTATAACGTATACGTTCTCCGACAGGTAAACGGTGGGATGGATTTTCGGATATATACCCTTGTAGGGTTTTATCACCGCCATGGGTCTCAGTCCTCTATCTTCATGTTTAAAACTTTCTGTCTTAACCTTTCCCTGTAGTCCTTGAGCTTCTGGGCTATATCTTTGTGCTTTATAGACAATATCCTCAGAGCCAAAAGTCCTGCATTTGTGGAATTGCCTATCGCCACGGTGGCTACCGGAACGCCCGCAGGCATCTGAACTATAGAATACAGGGAATCAACTCCCGAAAGGTGCCTTGAGGGAACGGGAACCCCGATCACAGGAAGAGTGGTCAAGGAAGCCACCATGCCCGGCAGATGAGCGGCACCCCCCGCACCGGCGATTATCACCTCTATACCCCTCTCTTCGGCGGTCTTTGCAAACTCATACATAAGCTCGGGGGTTCTGTGGGCGGAAACCACCCTTCTCTCGTGGGGAACCCCAAACTCCTTTAGGATCTCGGAAGCACCCTTCATATGCTCCCAGTCGGAGATGCTCCCCATTATGATGCTGACGAGAGGCTTTTCCATGGGATCTTATTTTACAATCTCAAAAATCATGAAACTCATAGAGGAAGGAAGGGCTAAGATCTACGTCCCCGAGCTGAGGGAGATAGTTTCCTCCGATATGCCCGTCTTTTACAACCCCAAGATGAGGGTAAACAGGGATTTGGCTGTTTTGGGACTGCGCTATCTGTGCAGAAAGCTGAAAAGACCCCTGATGGTCGCGGATCCTCTGTCCGCAAGCGGGATAAGGGCTATAAGGTTTCTGAAAGAGAGCGACTGTGTGGAGAAGGTTCTTGCCAACGACATAAACGGCGTAGCGGTAAGGATGATGGAGGAGAACTTTAAGGCTAACGGAATACCCCGAAATAGGTATGAGGTTCACCAAGAGGATGCCAACTTCTTTCTGAGGAAGAGTTGGGGTTTCGGGTTTGATTATGTAGATCTTGACCCTTTCGGGACACCGGTTCCCTTCGTAGAGTCGGTGGCTCTTTCCATGAAAAGGGGCGGGATATTGAGCCTCACAGCTACCGATACGGCTCCCCTTTCGGGAACCTATCCTAAGACGTGCCTTAGAAGATACGGGGCAAGACCACTGAGGAACGAGTTCAAACACGAAATAGGCAT
>WFYH01000099.1 GCA_015490215.1 Aquificaceae bacterium | reverse complement strand
GGGGGGACCTACTTTATCATCTACAGTGCCCTCTGGAAGGTTACCGAAGACAGGGCAATAGAGCAGGCAAAGAGCATAGCCCGACACACCTTCAGCGATATGTATCAGATAATGAGAAAGGGCTGGACCCGCGAAGAGCTTCTTGAGTTCCTCAAGGGGGCAAGGGAAGCCCACAAGAATGTGGACATAGACATACGGATATTCAGAGGTAAGAAGGTGGAAGCCCTCTTCGGGAAGATAGAGGAACCCGAAAAGGGTGAAGAGGTTTTGAAAACCTTCAGGTTTAAACAGGAAACGGTAACCAAAAAAGACAGCAAGCTCATTTACACCTACCCCCTGATAGCCAAGGCGGAGTGTTTGAGGTGTCATACAAATGTAAAAGAGGGTGAGGTTCTCGGAGTCATAGAGGTGGTTCAGGATATATCGGGTCCCCTTGCGGCGGTAAGAAAGCACATCTTCATTATCGCCCTCTTTACCCTTCCCGTTCCCGTGGCGGGTGCCCTGCTGGTGGTATGGGTGATAACCAAAAGGTTAGAGGAGTCCCTGAATAAGCTGGAGGAGTCCATTGAGCGGGTGAACAAGGTATCCGATCTGAGGAACATAGACTTTAAAGAGGTTAGCTTCGGCTTTAGGGAATTTGACAGGGTAAGGGATAGCATAGCCAAGTTTATTTCAAAGATAAACGGCATAGCGGTGGACAAGGACATCTTTGAGTTTGAAATAAAACTCTTAGAGAAATTCGTTCTCACCTCCGAGGATATAAGGGATTGGACACTGTTCTTTAAGGGGATCCTTTCGGACCTTTCGGTAAAGATAGATTTTTCCTACTTCTGGGTAACCTTCAAAGATGAAAACGGAAAAGTGGAAGTTTACGTCTTTTGGAGCCTCTTCTGTTCCCAAAATATGGAAAGGTGTAAAGGGCTTGCGGAAGAGGTTCTGTGTCAAAAGGTGAAGGAACTTAACTGTGAAAATGAGAAAATAGAGTTCCATCATCTCTTCGTTTCTTCAAAGGTCGTCCCTTACGAGCTTGGAAATCTTACCTACTTTTCCAAAAATCTTATCCTGAGCAATCCACCCATACAGGTGCAGGTGGGAACTGCGGTAAAAGATGTAACCTACGCTAAGCGGGTGGCGGTGGAGGGGATATTGGCGACCCTGCTGAATATGGCGGGGTCCATCTTTGCCATAAATTCTTACATGAAACAGCTTGAGTTCTTCGCCACACGGGACCCCCTTACCCGCCTTTACAACCAGAGGGTCTTTTGGGAACTGCTCGGCTACGAGGTTCAAAGGGCAAAGCGTCACAACTACAAGTTTGCCCTCTTTGTGATAGACATAGACAACTTCAAGCTGATAAACGATACTTACGGTCACGAGTTCGGGGACAGGTTCCTTTCGGAGGTGGCAAGGCAACTGCGCAGGGTGTTCAGATCCGAAGACATCCTCGCCCGCTACGGAGGGGACGAGTTCTGTGCCATCCTTCCCTATGTGGACTCCGAGGGGGCGGTCGTCGTTGCCAACAGGCTGATAGAGTCCGTAAGGAACTTCTATGTAGAAACCCCCGACGGTAAAAGGGTAAACGTAACCGTATCGGTAGGTGTGGTTATCTTCCCCGACCACGGAGAGGATCCCAAAGATCTCTTTGCCCTTGCGGACGAGATAATGTATAAGGCGAAAAAGCTCGGAAAAAACCGCTTCCTTATAGCGGGCGAAGAGGACACCACCCTGTTTGAGGAGGAAACGGTTAAGAAGAATCTGCTTATAACGGACGCCCTTGAGGAAGACAGGATAATCCCTTACTTCCAACCCATAGTTGATCTAAGCTCGGGGGAGGTTTTCGGCTATGAGGTTCTTATGAGAATAGACACGGGAGAGAGGGTTGTCCCCGCCTCGGAGTTCATAGAAACCGCAGAGAACATGAGCGTTATCCACAAGCTGGATCTGAGGGTTATAGAAAAGGCTATAAACAAGGTCAAGGGGATAAGCTGCAACACCTACCTGTTCTTTAACCTCTCCCCCAAGGTGATAATAAACCCCGAGTTTTTGGAAAGGGTCAGGGACATAGTTGAGTCAGAGGGCTACGAGAAGGGAAAGGTGGTCTTTGAGATAACCGAAAGGGAAACGGTAAGAAATATAGAGCTTTTAAAGGAGTTCATTCAGTCCCTTAAGGAGGAAGGATTCAAGTTTGCGGTGGATGATTTCGGATCGGGCTTTGCCTCTTTTACTTACCTGAAAAGGCTCCCCATAGACTTTATAAAGATTGAGGGAGACTTCGTAAGGGGAGTTGCTACGAGCACCATAGACAGAGCCTTTGTAGAGAGTGCCGTTTCCATGGCTAAGGTCCTCGGCATAAGGACGGTGGCGGAGTTCGTGGAAGACGGTGCCACCCTTGAGATAGTCAAGGAGATCGGCGTAGATCTGGTGCAAGGCTTCTACATAGGTATGCCCTCCGAAAAAGTTTGCAACGGGGTTATACTTAAAAGTGAATAATCCTTCAGGAGGGCGGATATGTGCACCGAGTGTGGATGTTCCATGCCCGAGGGGGAGAAAGTTCCCGAAAAGAAGACGATAGAAGTCTTTGAAAAGATACTTGAGGGGAACGACCGGCAGGCTCAAAAAAACAGGGAACACTTTGATAAACACTCCATCTTGGCGGTTAACCTGATGAGTTCGCCGGGGGCGGGAAAGACCACCCTCCTTGAGAGAACCATAGAACTTCTCGGAGACTCTTTAAAGGTAGGTGTTATAGAGGGTGACCTTGAAACGGAAAGGGACGCGGAAAGGATCAGAGCTAAGGGTGCCCCCGCCTATCAGATAACCACAGGGCAGGCCTGCCACCTTGACGCCTTCATGGTTCACGAGGGGATACACCACCTTCCCCTTGAATCCTTGGACGTAGTCTTTATAGAGAACGTGGGTAACTTGGTTTGCCCCGCTTCCTACGATGTGGGCGCCCACGTCAATGTGGTGCTCCTTTCCACCACCGAGGGGGACGACAAGCCCGAGAAGTATCCCGTTATGTTCAAAAATGCGGATCTGATGGTTATAACCAAGTTAGACCTTCTCCCATATATGGACTTTGATGTGGAAAGGGCGGTCCGCTCCGCCAAGAAGGTAAACCCGAAGATAGAGGTAATAAAGCTCTCCGCCAAAAGCGGGGAGGGTATGGACCTTTGGATAGACTTCCTCAAAGAGAAATTCAAAGCACGGGCGGGGGTATGTCCCTGAAGAGGGCAAGGAAAGAGGATAAAAAGCTTGAGATAATAAGAACCGCCTGCAGGCTCTTTGCCCAAAAGGGCTACCACAACACCACCATACCTGACATAGCTAACGCCCTGAACATGAGCGTTGGGAACCTCTACAATTACTTTGAGTCAAAGGAGGAACTTGCTAAAGAGGTTATGCTTACCGTCTCGGGTTGGGTGGCACAGCGCATAAGGAAGATAAACGATATGGATCTTCCCATGAAGGAAAAAATCAGGCTTTTGGTGGAAAGCTTCTTTGAAATTTCCCGGGAAGAACCCGAACTCATAGATTACTTCCTAAGGGTCTTCCTCTCAAACAGGGAGGTGTTTAAGGGAGGTTGTGAGGGTTTTTCCTGTGTGGGTGAGGTGGTTACCGAGGTCATGGTGCTCCTTACTGAAGGTGTGGAGAAGGGAGAGCTGAGAAACCAAGACTTTTTTTCCGCCTTTGTTACGGTTATGGGACCTATGGGCGGAATAGTGTTCCTGAAAGGGGAGGGTGTTCTGGAAAAAGAGCTGGAACACTATATTGACCCCATAGCGGAAAACATCTGGAACGCCCTGAAAGCTTAAGATCAGTCAACGCCGAGCTTTTCCCTCATAAAGCGTGCCGCCCTAACTATGGCATCCTTTGCGGCGAGGTCGTCGGCAAACTTCCTTCTGTTGCCGTTTCTAAAGTCAAAGCCTCTTCCGACGCCCGGATAGACAACTATGTAGGCTTCCCTTCCCTTTGATTTCAGGTAGTCTATCGCCATAAGGGCGGGTCTGAGCCTCTGATACTGCTCGTCCCTTCCCACGAAGAAGAGGACGGGAACCTCTATCTTTTCAACATCTTCATGGTATCTGTAAACCTGCATGGGTTCGGGTCTGTTGGGATCCTGAAGGTGGGGATAATACCCTACAAAGCAAACTATGTCCTTTTTCTGCCTCCCCTTAGCCACCAAGAGCCTCAGGGAGTAAAAACCGCCCCTCGTGAGTCCGTAAACGCAGACCTTTTTGGGGTGTATATCCTCCCTTGAGAGGGCGTAGTCCAATACCCTGTTGGCGTCATCCTCAACCACCGGATCGTGGTAGATGGGAAACCTCTCTATAAAGCGCCCCGTATAAAGGTCGGGAGCCACCACCACAAAACCCCTTGCGGCGAGTCTTTTCACGTGGAGCTGGAAGAGGTCATCAAGTCCCCTTCTGCCGTGGAGGAAGAGAACACCGGGGAATTTGCCCGGTTGCTCGGGGCGGGCTACCATCACAGGTATCTCCACATCCCCGTTGGTGACGGTGACCCATTCAACTTTAACCTTGTAGTTCCTCGGAGGCTCTATGTAGCCCTCGTTCCACCAGCGTTCATCCCACCACCAAGCCTTTTCGCCCCTTTCGTCCAGCTTTTTTATGAGGTTCTCTATAAACTCGTCCGCAAAGCTAAAAGAGATCAAAAGGCTCAAGATAAGTGCCAACCTACCCATGTCAGACCCTCCCTTCAGAGTTTTTCCCCTCGCAGATAAATTTAGTTTCTGCGACCTTTTCAGTCCACCCGCACGAGGATAAAGGAAAGGTCCTCGTCGGAGAGCTTTTCTCTGTATATCTTCTCTATTCTGTCGGCGCTCCTCTCCAGATCCTCGGAGATTGCGGTTTTCAGCTCTTCGTCCTTCACCGTGCCGGCAACACCGTCGGAGATCAGAAGAAAGATGTCTCCGCTTTCCGTCCGCCCCTCCGAAAGGACTATCGGAGGGTTCCACTCTATCCCGAGGGCTTTAACATACTTCTTCCCCTCCTTGTATCTTATCTGGTCTTCGGTAAGGAGCTGCAGATCCCCCTCACGCCTTAGGTATATTCTTGAGTCGCCCACGTGCCCGATCAGGTAAGTATCTTCTTTCAAAGACAAAACGCTCAGGGTGGTTCCCGCCACGTGCCTGTCTCCGAGCTTGGCAATCTCCTTCATTATCCTCAGGTTAGCCCTTTTGAAGAACCTTTCCATATGCTCAAGGTCTTTTATGGGCGCTTCTTTTTCCAACAGCCTCACCGCCTCCTCCGCAGATAGCCTCGCCCCGATACCCTTTCCCATCCCGTCCGCCACCGCAAAGGTGCTTTCCGAAACAAAGAGCCTGTCCGCATAGGTTTCCCTGTCCTTGAAGATCTCCCTCTTTACATACCTCAAGCCAATCCCTCCTTGAGGAGGTAGTCCTTAAGCTCTACCGCCGTCCTGAAGCGTTTCCTGTAATCCCTTTCAAGGAGTCTTTCCAAAAGCTCCCTCACCTTGGGCGACAGATCTTCGGGCAGGCTGTAGATAACCTCCTTGTTTCTGCGCAGTTTCTCCTTCCTGTCTTCCGTCTCAAAGGGGTCCCTTCCGAAAAGCATGAAGTGAAGCAGACACCCCAGCGAAAAGATGTCACTGCTCCTGTGGATCTCTCCCCTGAAGACCTCGGGTGCTATGTAGCCTACGGTTCCCTTAACATCAAGAACGGAGGTGGCGCCTCTTATCTTCAAAAGTCCGAAGTCGCCGAGCTTCCAGACGACACTCTTTAGAACCTTCTTTCCGAAGATATTTTCGGGCTTTATGTCGCTGTGGATGTAGCCCCTGCTGTGAAGGTAGGCAAGCCCGTTTACCACGTTCCAAAGGATCCGCAGGGCTTCCTTTTCCGACAGACCACCCTTTGAAAGAACCCAATCCTTCAGATCGCCTACATCCATAAGCTCGTAAAGGAGGTAAAGCTCCTTTGTGTCCTTTTTGTAGAGGTAGCTTTGAAGGGAGATTATGTTGGGGTGGTTAAAGAGGATCAAGGTTTGGGCTTCCTTCCAGAGGTTTTCCACCGCATAGGGGTTTGAAGCCACCTTGAGGGCGAAGATCTTTCCCTTATACCTTCCCCTCTCACCCCTGACCTTGTAAACGATACCGAAATCTCCCCTCCCTATGACTCCCAAAACCCTGTAGTATCCGAGGATAAGATCTCCTTCCTTGAAGGTAGGTGTTTCCATATCAAATCTTGTCCTGATCTATCATCTCTTTGACCTTGGTTATAGCCTCCTCCACGGGGACGTCCCACCTCTCACCCGTAGCCCTCCTTTGAATTTCAACCTTACCCTCTTTTACCTTTTTACCCACCACTATCCTGTAGGGGAAGCCCACCAAGTCCGCATCCGCAAACTTAAAGCCCGCGCTCTCTTCCCGATCGTCGTAGATAACATCTATACCTTTTTCTTGAGCTTCCACGTAGAGCCTTTCTGCAACCTGAGCCATCTCTTGGTCGGAGGTGTTCAGGCACAGGATAGCAAGCTCAAAGGGTGCCACGGGTGTAGGCCACTTTATACCCTTCTCGTCGTGATATTGCTCAACGAGCGCAGCCATTATCCTTGAAATACCTATGCCGTAGCATCCCATAACTATGGGCTTTTCGGTCCCGTCCCTGTCGGTAAAGTAAGCCTTCATAGGCTCCGAGTATCTGGTGCCCAGCAGGAATATGTGACCCAGCTCAAGACCTCTCTTAACTTTGAGGGGACTTCCGCACTGGGGGCAGGGATCTCCCTCTTCCACCTGAGCTACATCTACAAAGTCTCCGTATTCAAAGTCCCTGTGGGGGTTCACGTTCACGTAGTGGTAGTCGGGTTCGTTCAGGGCAACCACGAGGTTTTTAACCCCGTATAGGGAGTTGTCCCAATACACTTTTATACCTTCGGGTAGGTTGAAGATACCTATAAAACCCTTTTCGGTTCCAAGAAGCTGTGCCACTTCTTCATCCCTTGCAAGCCTAAAGTCCTCGGTTCCCAAAAGGGCTTCCAGTTTGTTCTCGTCCACCTCCCTGTCGCCCCTTATAAGAACCATAACGGGTTCCTTCTCCCTCACTATGTATAGGATCGCCTTGAGTATCTTGGAGGGGGGGACATTGAGGAAGCGGGAAAGCTCCTCTATGGTTCTTACGTTGGGGGTGTGAACCTTCTCCTTGGGTTTTTCTTCCTCCTCTTGGGGCTGGGGCTTGCCGAGGGGTATTATCTCCGCATTTGCTGCATAAGAGCAGTTTTC
>WFYH01000098.1 GCA_015490215.1 Aquificaceae bacterium | reverse complement strand
GTTTATAGGCACTAAAGAATTCGGCTGAGAAGTAGGGGTGAATGTTTCTATCCACTTCCGGTTATCAGAGCAAACTCCTTTACGGGGAAAAATCCTCAAACTCCATATCCGTAGCGTAGTAGGTGAGGGAGAAGTTCTTAGGGCTTTTGTGGGAACCGTTTGGTATTCAAGAAAGATGAGAGCATGTTTGCTTCCCGCAGTTGCTATGCGATAGTGTTAAGTGGCAGCCTCTTATATTCTTTTGTCGTGTCAACGCCGAGTCCTTATATATAATGTTATTTCATGATGATCTATTCAGATACGGTTCGTTATGCGCTTATGGCGCTGGCTTATTTGGCTTATAATCAGGGGCGGCTTGTGAAGGCGGAGGAGATAGCCCAGAAGCAGAATATACCCAAGCCTTTCCTGTCAAAAATACTCCACGAACTTGCCCGCAGGGACATCCTGTATTCGGTTAAGGGTCCGAGAGGGGGGTTCACTCTTAAGGTCGATCCCCACAAGCTCACCATGTGGGACGTTATAGTCCTGATGGGTGAGGAGAACAAGTTCAACACCTGCGTCCTTATGCCCGACAAGTGCGACGTTTACCAAACCAACCCCTGCGGTCTGCACCACAGGTGGGAGAAGCTAAAAAGTCAGGTGGTAGAGTTCCTCAAAAACACCACCATAGCAGACCTCATAGAGGTGGAGGAGAAGCACCTTTCTGGGCTACTCTCCTAACGTAGAGTAAAACTCCAGAAGAAAGGTTAAAGAGGAGGAGGCAAAAGGACAGCAGGACGACAACCCCGCATACTATCCCCAGTTCCTTGCTTTTAAGGAGCAGGGCACCCGTTCCGAAGGCTATAGCTACAAGGTGAATAAAGAAGTTAGCGTATACCCTTTTTCTCGTTATCACTTCGTATATGGTGGGCGGGTTGAGGTCACCTGCATTTGTTAGGTGTATCCACACAAGGAAGGGAATTATCCGATACATCATAGCCATGATTATGCTGAGACTGAAGCTTCCGAAAACTATCAAGAAAACAAGGAGCCTGTTCATATCTTCGGACGCCGTAGGGTATAAGAGTGCGGATATCAGTAAAAGAACCATACCCGTTCTCCAGAGGTAAACTATGGGATCTTTGACCTTTCTTCTCCTTTTCTGCAGACGGTCAAGGGTTACAATACCGTAAGCTATCATCAGAATTGACAGTGGCACCGCAAAGATAGATTCTGTGGGGAAAAAGGATTTAAGAAGGACAAAGGCTGTAACAAGTGGCGGTAAAAATTTGGCAACAAGCGAAGGATAGGGAGGGGTAACGAAAAACATCTCAATCACCTGAAAGGAAACGGAAGCTATCAAGAGGAACACCCATCCTACAAGCATAAAAGCCACGTGAACCAAGAGAAGATCCCAATAAGGGAGGTCGGCGTATCCGCCCAAGTTTAGGGTCAGCAGAACCGCCACCGTTAAGCCCATAAGGAAGTTAAGGAGAGCAAACTTCATACCCCTTACGGCGGTAAGGTTTGACTCCGTTCTGAGCAATTTCAAAAACATCATTCCGGCGGTGTAGTAAAGGGTCAGGAAGAGAATAAGCGCACCTACAAGGGTGAACTCTCTCCTGTAAAAAAGGGAGCCACCTACAAAAAGAACTACTCCGAGGGTTAAACCCACATGCGTTATCCAAGCTTTGCGCTGAGGGTTTTTTATAGTGGCACCCGCCACAACGGGAAGCATTTGAAAGAGGGCGCCTAGCATGGTCATAGCCATGAAGCCGAGGGTAAAAGCATGAACAGCCGGCAGGGGGTTAAAAAGTCCCTTTGAGAGGAAATAGATGGTTATTAAAGTTCCCGCTATCCCAAAAAGGGGGGCGGTGACAAAAAAACGGGCTACTACGCTAAAGGGCGGTAGGAACTGAAGCAAAAGCCCCTTAGGAACCATTCAGCCTATCCATTCTCTCTACCACCGAATCCGATTCAAGATGTTGATCGGACATTGGGTATAGGATCTGCTCTTCTTTCATATTGTGTTGCTGGATCAGGATCATCAGAGACTCTCCTACCGAGAGAAATTCATCTTTATTCTTTCCGTCTAGCGCTTTTTCAAGCCTTTCCAGAAGCTCACGAGCTTGCATATGTTCGTGCCTCATAACTTGGGTCGGACCCATAACTATACCCGTTCTCTCTTCAAATTCAGGAAACAGAACTTCTTCCTCTTTTCTGAAGTGAAGAAGGGTACAGTCCCTGAATTTTTCAAAAAGCTCCTTTGCCTTGTCCCAATCACCGTCGGAAACAGCCTTTTCCGCATCTGCATAGTAGCTGTCACACTCCCTGTGTTCGCTGGTCAGATACTCCGATATGAGCATGGTTTTCACCTCCTTTTT
>WFYH01000097.1 GCA_015490215.1 Aquificaceae bacterium | reverse complement strand
AAGGAGGCAGGGTGTTTATCTCGTCAAGATAGATGACCGCCCCCGGTGTCCGCAAAGCTTTTACAAGATCCGAATAAACCCTTTTGGTTCCCCTCTTGGGGTCAAATTCGTAAACGAAGGTGATATCCTCCTTCTCCATTTTGGAGTTGCAAGGGACTATGAAGAGGGGTCTGTTGGTAAGGGCGGAGAAGACCTCAACAAGAAAGTTCTTACCTACACCTGCATCCCCCTCAAGGATAAGGATACCTTCCTCGTATTTGAGCTGTTCTTTAACGAGGGAGGTAAACCTCTCAAGGTTCTCAACGAACCAAGGGGTTTCTTCATAGGAGACGAAGGACGGAACCCTTACCTTCTCTTTTGAGCACAAACCGTTTAGGTGCCTTAAATACCTTCCCACCCATTCAGGAAAGTGCTTGAGCTGGTCTTCCGGTAAGATGTTGTTGTATCTTTTCGGCTCTGCGAGGAGACCGTCTTCCCTTTCAAAAACAAGCTTTCCGAAGACCTTGCCGTTCTGAAGTATCTTATCTTCAACCTTTATCCTCCACCTGTAGGTGGGGGGGTCTCCTCCAAAGCGGGGGAAGCTTTCCCTTCCGAAGAAGATCTCATCCTCTTCTATTCTGATTGAAAAGGTCCTGAGTCTGTCCTCTATAACCTTTTCCTGCAGGGTTTTGGACAGCTCCTCCAAGGCGGAATTATACATATCGCTCGGCAGTTTTGAGATGAACTCCCTTGTGTCTTTTACCTCCTTCAGAGCCTCTAAGTCCCTTATGTCGGAGGTCTCGGTTTTTCTCAGGGACTCTCTAACCCTGCTGAGGTGCTCCCTCAGTTGGCTTTTAAAGTGCTCCGAAACCTTCTCCTTTAGGGAAACGAGTCTTTCCTTCCAAGCGTTTTCGGAGGACTCTATCTTTCCCTCTATTTGGCGAAAGTCCTCCCCGGTAACCGTCCCGCTCCTTATCTTTTCTTCTATCTTCGTTATGAATATCTCGTAAGCCCTATCTTGGAGTTTACCCCTTGCGGCGCTTACTATCTCCCTGACCCTCTTGAGGGGCACCTCTATGCGTTCAAGTTCCGAAAGCTCCTTCACGTTTTCCAACTCCTCTTCCGTCTTTGCGGACTTAAGCCTTTTGAGAAAGTCCTTATAGAGCTTTTCCGCATTCTTGACTATCTGCTTCTGTCTTTCTTCAGGGTAGAGAAAGTCAATTAGGTTGCTCTCAAGCTTTTCCAAGTAGTAGAACCTAACACCTTCGGTGTCCTCATACCTTGATGTGTAAACGCTACCGTCCGGGGAGATCTTCACCACGCTGTAACCCAAACCTTCCACAAAGCCCAGAAAGGTCTTTTCCCTCAGATCGTAAACTCCGAGTCTGTTCTCTTGAGCGTCCGCACTGAAGAGATAACTGCCCTCGGGTGAAACATCAAGGGATGAAATCTCGTGGGGGGCTTCAATCTCTCCTTCAACGTTGTCCAAAACTGCGTTGTATATGTAGATCTTTCCGCTTCCGAGGTCCGCTACAAAGACCTTATCTTCAAGGGTTGCAACCGCCCTGCCGGGCGCCCAGTCAAACCTCTTTAGCAGATTTCCGCCCACGCTGTATAGGGCGGTTCCTTGGGTTCCACCGAGTAGAAGTTTCCCTCCGCTAAGGATCCTTATAACCTTAAGATCTCCTATCTGGGAGTCCCTGTATACAAATGCGCTTTTGAAGTCCACCGTTTCCTGAGAAAGGTCCCCTACGAGGTCAATGGTGTAGACCTTCTCGCCTACCACACCGAAAGCAAGAGTCCCCTGCCTTATGTCAAGCCCACCCGTGGGTCTGAGACCCTCCTGAGAGATTCTGACGGTCTTCCAACTGGAGGTGTCCTTGGGGTTGGTGAGGTAGTAGATAGCCAAGTAGGGCGGTGCCACTATCCCCAAATACCTTCCGTTAAAGACTATGTCCGTTACCGACTGGGAGGGGGGGCGTGCAGGTAGGCGGTGAAGTTTGCCCTGCCAGTCGTAAAGTTGAAAGATCCCATATCTCCTACCCACGAGCGTCCAGTAGCCGTCATCGTTTGAATCTATAGCCTCTATCCAATATTCCTCTATTTTGGCATCGGGATCCCTTT